>DASWVC010000295.1:0-13310 GCA_036401335.1 Chthoniobacterales bacterium | reverse complement strand
GAAAAACTCAGGCGTTTGACGACTGTTTCCTGCTTGCGGCCTCGTTTTTCTCGGCAATAATGCAAAAGGGCCTCAACGCCGGGCTTTTGCAGCGAAGGCACTGGCGGTTGCCGGCCACGGTGAATGCACAACCAGCTTAGCGTTTAAGGAGTCCAATGGCGAACCTCACCAAGCGGGACATTGTGGTAAACATCAGCAACGAAACTGGCATGGTCCAGCACCAGGTCTTTGATGTCGTCCAGCGGACCCTTGACCTAATAACCGATCGCCTCGCTCAAGGCGAAGACGTTGAGCTCCGCAATTTTGGCATCTTTGAAGTACGTTTGACCAAAGAACGTGTTGGCCGGAACCCTAACCAACCCGGCAGCAGTTTTAAAATTCCGCCTCGAGCCACGGTCAAGTTTAAAGCCGGCAAGATCATGCGCCAGAAAGTTTCCAAGCTCTCTGCCACGCTTAAACAGGCTGATGCCGTAAAAGCGAGCTTCTAAAAACTGTCCGCCCTCCCGCCGGTGGCCTGCGGCGCTGACCCGGGGGCCGGCTTCGGAGGGGAAGGGTGCAGCATCGGCCCGGGCGAGGTTAGGTTTGATCTGCTTCCTGCTCCGTCTTTATCCACCGCTAACCCCTGGCGCTCCCAAACCCGTTCCTTCAGGGCATCCAAGGCCGCAGCCGTCTCTGCCTGTTTTTTGCTCGCACCTTCCCCGACACCCAATTGCAGGTTTTCCCAAAGCACCTTGGCGACGAACATTTTTTGATGCTCCGGCCCGGTCTGCGACAGGATTTCGTACGTAGGGCTTTTAGGAGAAATCGCCTGTAGAATCTCCTGCAATTGCCCTTTCGGGTTCACCTCAAGCGGTTGCAGCGCGAGGTGTTGAATGTCCTCGTGGGCCTCGTCCAGCACAAACCGCCGCACAACCTCGAGATTGCTGTCGAGGTACATTCCTCCTACCAACGCCTCGAAGGCGTCGGCCAGAATGGACGACCGTTGCCGGCCGCCGCTGGCTTCTTCACCCCGCCCCATCATCAGGTAGGTTCCCAGGCCGATGTTCAACGCATGGACTTTCAGGCCTTCGCGCGAAACCAGGCGAGACCGTAACTTGGTAAGTTGCCCTTCACTGAAATGCGGAAAAAGCCGGAACAAATGTTCGGTAAAGACCAGTTGCAACACGGCGTCACCGAGGAATTCAAGGCGTTGATTATCGAAGTGATGACGCTGGGTTTCATGCCCCAGGCTGGGGTGCGTTAACGCCTCGGCCAGAAGCAGTGAGTTACGGAATTTATAACCTATCCGCTGTTCCAGGGGGTTCATCAAAGACGTGTCAGTAAAACCTGCCATCGCTTAACCACAGGTCGGTTCAAGATCAGCCGCTGAACATGAAGGTGAACTCCTTTAAAAACGGTGAGCGCCAATCAACCCTTCCTTCACGATACCGGCGTAAGCTCCACGTTCGCCACCTCATGATAACCGAACAGGTGCCGCTGCTTGATCAGTTCCGCAACTTTTGCCGGCACCATCTTTTCCCAGCCATTGTCTCCCCGTTGAATCTTGGCCAGGATGTCCCGCGAGAAAATGTCCATGATGCTCGGGCTGAAACCTACCAGCGCTTCCAGGTAATGGTTCTCCAGCAGGTGCGCATAGAGGTTCCGCAAATGAAGGTCCACCTGCAGGTTGTTGGCGTTGATCATCACTTCATTGGCCAGATTACCCGCGGATCCAGCGACCGAAGCAGCCGCCGGCGGCGCAAGGACCTCGCCGCTGGGATGCTGGCAGTAACGGTCGAACGCACCTTTCCGCATCGGGTAAATGTACAGTTTGGTTGCGTTTTTAAACAAACGGCCAAACGATTCCAGGATGCCGCCATCGAGGTTTTCATAATACCGTTCATTGAAAACCTCGAGCAGGTTGTTGATGCCCATGGCCACGCCGATCAACTGCTTGGTGTAGCGCCGGAAATAAGAGGTCAGCCGATAGAATTCGAGGTAATTGGAAATAAGCACGTTGGTCCCCATGGCACCGATGGTGTCGACCCGAGCTAAAAAATCGCTAAGATCCAGGTTTCCTGAAGCCAGCAGGTTGTGCATCGTGATTTCCATCAGGACAACGACATCGACTCCCTGCAAAACCGGTTCCTGCAAAAACTGGCTCAGCGCGCATTGGAGCATGTCCTGGTTGACGAGGGTAGCCGGCCGAAAGCTGCCGCGCTCCAAAAGAATCGCTTTTTTATAAAGCACCTCCGATGGCTGCAGGACCTCTCCCTGCGGGCTGAACATCACGGCGTTGGTCAAGCCAAATTGAACCAGTTTCAAGCTCATGATGCGGTTATCAACGTCAGCGAACCGCGGTCCGGCAAAGTTGATCATATCCACCTCAATGCGGTCGACCGTAAGATTGTCGGCCAGCGATTGGATGAATTTTTCCTGGTCATTCAAGAAGAAGAAGGCGCCGTAGATGAGGTTTACGCCAATGATGCCGAGCGCTTGTTGCTGCAGAAGGTTTTCTTTGTCCCACATCCGCACGTGCAGGATGATCTCGCTCGGCTCCGCGTTGGGCACATCCTGAAAGCGGATGCCCAGCCAGCCGTGGCACTCGTTTGTGCCTTTGAAATTCCGGGCCGCGACGGTGTTCGCAAAGACAAAAAACGTAGAGCGGTCGCCGCGCACGTCCTTCAATCGCTCAATCAGGAGGGCGTACTCGTGGTCAAGCATAAGGTTCAGCCGTTCACGCGACACGTAGCGCGCACTTTTCCCGTAAATTGCGTCGCTGAACTTCATGTCGTAAGCCGAAATCGATTTGGCGACCGTACCCGCTGCACCGCCTGCCTGGAAAAAACAGCGCGCTACTTCCTGCCCGGCACCGATCTCGGCAAAGGTGCCGTATTTGGCCTCATCCAGGTTGACGATGAGTGCCTTGCGATTGGTCGTGAGAAGTTCGGAAGACATGACGGCAGGAATTTAACCAGGAACCGGCTCGAGGATAGCAGAAACCGTCGAATGAGTGTTGGCTGTTGTGCATCCGCCAGCCGTGGTTAATTTCCGGGTGCCTTCGTTTCCGGTTTCAGAGAAAAAGGCCGCCGCGCTCCTGCTGCGCATGAGCGCGCTCGGCTGCGAGGAAAGAGAGATAGAGGAGACCCTTTTGAAAGGTGGAGGGGTGGTCCTGTGCCACCGTCCTTCCGGCATTCGCATCCGTTTTTGCCAAGAACGAAGCCAGGGATTAAACCGCTTCCTGGCTCGACGGACCCTCGTCGAAGAGTTGGAAGCCCGTCGGCTGAAGAAAACCCGGCACGACCTTAAGGCCGAGGCAATTCGCCGGCAGAAACGGCGGCTGGACCGTCCGGACAGTGTTGCCGCACAAATGCGCCAATACGCGTTACGCCCGTCCCCGGACGCCCACCCAGAAGCCGGCGTCGGCAGCCTAGCCAAGTTGCTTGAGCAATACCGGGATCAGGAAAACTGCACTTGATGGCTTGTCCTAGCTCGCCGGCAGGTCCCGGTTAGTCAGGCTGGTGAGGATGTGGTCTTCCCAGAGACCGTTGATCTGCAGGTAAGCACGCGCGTAGCCTTCCACCTCAAATCCAAGCCGGCGAAGCAGCCCGCCGCTCCGCTGGTTTCGGGGCATGTAACTGGCCATGATGCGGTGTAAACGCAGTTCGTTAAACACGTAGGGAATTGCCCCTTCCAACGCCTCCCGCATGCAACCCTGCCCTTCATACGCCTGGTCCAGGCTGTAGCCAAGGTAGCACGCCTGAAACGCGCCCCGCACGAAGTTGCTGAACCCGATCGCGCCAACGATCTTTCTGGTTTCCTGCCGTGGAAAAAGAAACACGTTCATCGAATAGCCGCACCGAAAATTGTCGATGAACACCGGCAGACGCGCAGCCCATGCGTCCTCGTCGTAAAAGTGCGGCCCCCGCTGCGGCTCCAGGGGTTCCAGGTGGTTGCGGTTGCGGAGGTAATAATCGACGACGGCCCGCTCCTCGCCGGCCTCCGCCAGGCGTACCGTGAAGCGAGGGGTTTCAATCCGGGGTAAGGGTTGGGTCATGCTTCAAGCTGTGCTTTGTTGAAAGTAAGGCTTGAGCCGCGGGTAGAGCTCACGGAAATCACGGTACGCGTCGTTATACCGTTCCGCCCGGCCCGGATCAGGCCGGGTCTCTTCGGTCAGTGCAGGCGCCAGGCGCTGCACTTCCGCAAAGTCGGCATAGACCTTTGTCCCCAGCCCGGCCAGGAGCGCCGCTCCAACCCCGGCACGCTCGGCCGCATGGGGATCCTGAGAACGGTACAGAGGCCGGTTCAGCACATCGGCCAACATTTGCCGCCAGATCGGGCTGCCCAAGCCATTGCCTGAGGCAATGAACCGCTCGGGGCGCGCACCGGCCTCGTCCATGACTTCTACAATGTGCCGGAGGCTGAACGCGATGCCCTCCAGAACGGCCCGGGTCATGTGACCGAGGTCATGGCGCAAAGTCAGGCCGATAAAGCCGCCCTTGGCCTTCGCGTCCATCAAAGGCGACCGCTCACCCACCAGGTAGGGCAGAAACCTTAAACCCTCGCTTCCGGGCTCCACCGCCCCGGCCAGGCGGTCGAGGTCAGCATAACTCAGATTGCCGGTCCAATGCCTGAACCAGCGGAGGGCCATGCCGGCTGCAAGCATCGCACCCAAGAGGTACCACCGCTCGGGATGGGCGTGGCAAAAGGTATGAAGCCGTAACTGCGGGTCGATCGTCGGCACAGTCAGCGGCACAAACACCTGGCCACCGGTGCCAAGGGTCACGGAGCCAAGGCCCGGTTCAAACAACCCGTTTCCGACGGCCTGGGCAGGCTGATCGGCAGAGCCCACCACGACCGGAATGCCCGCCGGCAGCCCAAACGCAGCCGCTGCCTCCGGCTGAAGCTCGCCTGCGACTTCGCTGGATTTTGCTACCCGTGGCAGTATGGCCGGATCCAGCCCAAGCTGCTCCACGACCGCCTTCGGCCACCGGCGGCCGCGAACGTCGAACAGGCCGGTTGCCGAGGCGTCGCTTTCGTCCGTGCAGATTTCTCCGGTCATCCGCAAACGGACGTAATCTTTGGGCAGGATGACAACGTCGGTCCGCGCCAGCACGGCAGGCTCGTGCCGTTGCAACCAAACCAGGGTGGCCACCTGAAAACCGGCCGCCGGCGCAGTGCCGCACGTCGTGGTCAACGCGGCGTGTCCGACCTTCTGCTCAATCGCATCGAGAACCTCGGCACTGCGCTGATCGGCCCAGATAATGGCCGGCCGGAGCGGCTTGTGCCCTCCGTCCAGAAGTACCGTACCGTGCATCTGCCCGGAAAAGCCGATGCCGATGATTTCCTCCGGTCTGGCCGCGGCCAATGCCGTCCGAACCGCCGAGACGGTGGCGTCCCACCATGTGTCGGGATCCTGCTCGGCCGCTCCCGGAGCGGGGGTTTGGATCGGGTACTCGGCGTTTCCCAGGCCAACAACCTTTCCAGCCGTTGTCACCACAACGACTTTCACGCTCGAAGTGCCAAGGTCGATTCCCAAAAGGTAGGACATAAAGCGGCAGTTTACACGTGGCTTTGCGCCCCGTGAAGTTCACTCCCGCGGGGCAAACCCTGACAATACCGCCCAACTTGGCCGGACTCCGGGGGAAATCAACTGGATGCATTTGCCTTGTGTGATCACGGGGTTTGGAGGAAATGCTAGGGATCTGGCCCGCCCACGCGCAGTTCAGGCTCTTTATGAACACACCTCCGCTACCTTCAAGGCGGCATTTACCCGCCTGGATGGCGCTCGCCGCGTTGCTCCTCCTCCCGGGCGGGCTCGCCGCGGAGGACGTGACCACGCTTTCCGGGAAAATTTACCATTTCGTCAAGCTCGTGCGGCTGGAACCGGACGGGGCCGTCATTGACCACTCCACGGGCCGCGTCCGGGTTGGGTTTTCGGAGCTGAGTGCGCCCGAGCGGGCCAGGCTTTCCAAGCTCGCGGCCGCACCGGTCGAACTCCCGGCCATCACGGTCACGGCCACGGGCGGGGCACGGTTCGACTACAAGAACGATTTCGTGCCTTCCACACCCACCGTCGACCTCGCGAAGCATTCGCTCGAACTGCAAGCGGGTGAACGCCAAAAACGGTTGGACAAGCAAAACTCGCACCTGATCTGGGACCAGAAATGGTGGCATGCCATCCCCGCCTTCCGCCTCGAATTGCCAAACCCGGCCAACGACAGTTTTATGACCCCGAATTACCTGAAAACGGAGTTTCAGGGCCCATTGCCCCGGCAGGACTCACCGATATCCAACCCGTTTGGGTTGAGCTGGTAGGAACCCACAGAAGGGGAACCGGTATGCCCGCTTTGGCGGGCCCAGGGGCGGCAGCAACGCCACAGATCAAAGAACCGAAGAATGCCACGAATGGTTCCAGAGTCACGATTGGCAATTCTTCTCTGGATCTGCCGTTTGTGGCATTTGGTTCTCCCCGTTACGCCGATGCCTTCTTGGCATCTGCTCTAAAGGAACTTGCCCGGGTTCAGCAAACCAAGCGGGTCGAGAGCTTGTTTGACCGTCTGATGCAATGCCAGGTTTTCCGGTGACACCGCCTGCGGCCACCAGCGCTTCTTGGCCAGACCGATGCCGTGCTCTCCGGTGATAGCCCCACCCCAGGCAATAACCTGCGCAAACAGCTCGTCCAAAGCCGCCTCGACGCGAGCCGATTCACCCATGGCGTCCGGCCGCGGGACCATCAGGTTGACGTGAATGTTGCCGTCGCCGGCATGGCCAAAACAGGCGATCGGATAACCGTGGCGGCGCTGCAACTCACCCGCAAAACGCATCAGGTCCACCAGGCGCCCCCGCGGGACCGTCACGTCTTCGTTCAATTTTTTCAATCCGGTGGCCTTCAACGATTCCGAAAAACCCCGCCGCAAGTCCCATAAACGCTCGCAGGCGTCTTCGCCGAAGGCCGTGGCAACCGTCAACGCCCCCAAATTCCGGATCAAAGCCGCCAGTTCCTCCACCTCGGATTGCACGGACAGGTGCCGCCCGTCGACTTCGACCAGCAGGTGCGCTTCTCCAGCCGGCACCAGCCCGTCGCCTAAATGACGGCGAGCCGCTTCCAGGGTGAAATGATCCGCAACTTCCAGTGCGCACGGCAGAAAACCGCTGCCCAAAATGCTTTGCACCGCCGCTGCCGCCGCTTCGATGTCGACAAAGCTTGCCGACAAGGAACCGCGTGCGGGCGGCAAAGGCAGAAGCCGCAACGTGGCTTCGGTGACAAGGCCGAGCATTCCTTCCGAGCCGACAAACAAACTCACCAGGTCGAAGCCCGTCTTGTTTTTCAGCGTCCGTCCCCCCAGCCGCACCAAGCTTCCGTTCGCCAGGGCTACCTCCAGCCCAAGCACGTAGTGACGCGTCACGCCGTACTTCAAACAACGTGGACCGCCGGCGTTTGTGGCGATGTTGCCGCCAATGGAACTGTGTTTGAGGCTCGCCGGGTCCGGGGGATAAAAAAGGCCCTGGAGGCGGACCTCGCGTTGCAAGTCCCCGGTGATCACGCCCGGCTGGACCACCGCCACCCCGTCCTCCGGATGAATTTCTTTGATCCGATCAAGTTTCCCCAGGGCCACCACGATGCCCCCTTGTACCGGCACGGCACCGCCGACGTACCCGTACCCCGCCCCACGGGCCGTCACAGGAATGCCCCGTTCCCCGGCAAAACGCAGCGTCGCAGCCACATCTGCACTCGAGACCGGCAGCACCACAGCATCCGGCTGAGCCGCGGCAAACCATTTATCCTGCCCATGGCTGACGAGAAGGTCCGGTGCCGTCGAGACGGTTCCGTGCGGCAACACACGTTGCAGCTCCTCGGGAAGGAATTGTATCAATGCCATGAATGGTTACAATTGTATCAATTCTCCGGATTCGTGCTTCAACCAAGGGCCCTGCTGCTTACGCCGTGCTCGTGGCTGCACTGCTTCGGTGACCGCCTCCGGGCCAAGGTCACCGATAGGGTCTACTCAGCTAATTGATACAATTCATGGCATTGGTACAATTGATCCAATTTTTCTTCACATGCCCATGATCTGGTAACCGCCATCCACGTAGATGACTTGCCCTGTAATGGCCGTGGCACCGTCGCTGGCCAGAAAAACGCCGGTGTGGCCGAGTTCGGCCGGATCGCAACTCCGTTTCAACGGAGCCCGTTCCTGGTAATGCTTGAGCATCCCGCTGAACCCCGCGATGCCCCGCGCAGCCAGGGTTTGCACCGGCCCGGCGCTGATGCAATTCACCCGGATTTTCCGGGCCCCCAGCTCAGAGGCAAGGTAGCGGGTGGCGGCTTCAAGGCTGGCCTTTGCCACCCCCATGACATTGTAATGGGGAATCACCTTTTCCGACCCGTAATAGGTCATGGCCACAATGCTGCCTCCTTCGACCATCAGCGGGGCCGCTTCACGCGCCAAGGCCACTAAAGAATAGGCGCTGATGTCGTGAGCTGTGCGGAAGGCATCGCGGGTGGTGTCCAAAAAGGCGCCTTCCAACGCTGCTTTCGGCGCAAACGCAATGGAGTGAAGCAAGAGGTCAACGCGGTCTGTTTGCTGGCGGACCTGGCCAAAGAAGGAAGCGATCTCCTCATCTTTGGTAACGTCACACGGGTAAAGGCTGACGCCGGTCCCGAACGAGGAGGTGAGTTCCTCCACATTTTCCTTCAGCCGTTCGCCCTGGTAGTTGAAGATCAGACGGGCTCCGGCCGCGGCCCAAGCCTGGGCGATGGCCCAGGCGATGCTGCGTTTGTTGGCCACCCCGAACACGAGGCCGACTTTGCCGGCAAGAACCTGATTCGACATACCCGAAAGTAATAAACAGGTTTCAACCCCGGGCGAGGTTTTTTGCATCACCCCGACCTCTCAATGACACTAAGATAAGGGCCTTTGGACCGGTCGGGCGGCGAGTCCCTTCGCCACCCGCGCCGCCGGCAAGGGACGGCCGGCCTTACCGTCCGGTCGGCCGCGCGAGGGGCATAACTCCGCCACTTCGCAGTTCAGGCAATCCGGATTCCGAGCGTAACACCGGCGCCGGCCGTGCCAGATCAACCAATGGCTGAACATGGTCCAGTGCTCACGGGGAACCAGTCGCAAAAGGTCCCGCTCGATTTTTTCCGGGTCCGACTTGGAGGAGAGCTTCAGGCGGCCGGCTAACCGCGCCACGTGCGTGTCGACCACAATCCCTTCGGTCCGATGAAAGGCATTGCCGAGAACCACGTTTGCGGTCTTCCGACCGACCCCGGCCAATTCCGTGAGAAGGCTCATCGAAGCCGGCACTTCACCCTGGTGCTTCTCCACCAAATCCCTCGCCATGGACCGGATGTTCCGCGCCTTGGCTCGAAAGAAACCGGTTGACTGGATCTCCCGCTCCAATTCGTCCGCTGCCGCCGTGGCGTAGTCCGCCGCGGACCGGTATTTTTGGAACAATGCGGGCGTGACCAGGTTTACCCGCTTATCCGTGCATTGGGCCGAAAGGATGGTGGCAACCAGCAACTCCAGCGGGTTGCTGAAATTCAGTTCGCAATGCGCATCCGGGTAAACTTCCCGGAGTTTTGTCAATAGCGCGTTTGCCCGTTCCGTCAGAACCATAAAGCAAAAAACCTTAAGCGGATGGTTTGCGGTAAACGGCGAGCGGACCAGCTGCCTGACACACCGGCATCAGTTCGATCGCGTTCGCGTTCACGTGCTTTGGCAGGGTCACCACCCAGCGCACCGCCTCCGCGATGTCATCGGGGGTCAGGGGTTGGGTGTCCTGGTAAACGCCAGCGGCCCGATCGGCATCGCCGCGAAAACGGGTTCGGGAGAATTCCGTTCCTCCCGACATGCCTGGGGAAACGTCCGTGACCCGCACGCCGGTGCCCAGCAGGTCAGCCCGCAGGTTCAAACTGAACTGCCGCACAAAAGCCTTGGTCGCACCGTACACGTTGCCACCCGGGTAAGGGTAAGATCCGGCCGTGGATCCGATGTTAACCACGTGTCCGGTGCCGCGGCTCACCATGCCGGGCAGGATCGCTCGCGTCATGAAAACCAACCCTTTCACGTTGGTGTCGATCATGATCTCCCATTCGTCCAGGTCAGCCTGGTGCGCCGGCTCCAGGCCCAGGGCAAGGCCGGCGTTATTCACCAGCACGTCAATGGCCGCATGTTCCTGCTCCACCCGCGCGATTGTATCGGCGACTGCGCGTCGATCCCGAACGTCCATGACGAGGGGAAACAGTTTGTCCGGGCCCAAGTCGGCTTGTAACCGGTCCAGGCGCTCGGTGCGGCGGCCGGTCGCCAGCACCCGCCAGCCCAGGCCGGCAAAGGTACGGGCAATGGCCTCGCCAAAGCCGCTGGTTGCGCCGGTGACCAAAATAACGGGTGAATGATCGGGAGCGTGCTCGTTCATGGCGGGAAAACTTTCGCCGTGCTGGTCCTGCTGGCAAGCCATTGCCGTTCGCAGCAACTCCTTAATTTCGTTTTGGCGGTCGTCGTCTGAAGCGCCTTTCACCCTTTAACGCAACGCTTGGGCATTGCAGTTCATTGCAGTTCATTGCTGTTCATTGACACCCGGGCCAGGGCGTAAACGTGATCCAAGTCGCCGCCGGGCGGCTGGTCGGCCCAGGCCGTGATGTCGATAAACTCCCATACCGCCGGGTCGAATCCGGTCACCCGCACCAGCGCACCCGGGGCAGGCCGGCGCGCCTGCCACGCTTGCAAGGTGGTTTCAATCCGGCTCTTCCGCGGCAGGGGCAGAAGGCTGCGGACCGCAAAACGGGCGTGCACCACGTCGCGAATGGCGCCTTCAAGGCTGTGCAGCGTGTACGTGCGAACCGCCGGCCGCCCGAAAGTTTGGGCGTAATTTTCGAACCAGGGACCGCTCAGGAACCGGTACATCGGCGCTGCGCTTTCCCAGAGGTAGATGGAGCTGTATTCCTGGAACGGAACCGCCGGCCCCTCGTTCAACCCGTAGAGTTTGAAGAGAAGCCCGGGCATTTGATCAAAAACAGGCGCGACCTCGGCCACCCGTTGGCGCAGACCAGCTACGGCGAAAGAATCCTCCAGCGGCGTCTGGTACTGCATCAGGATGAAATCATGCAGATCTTGCATGAACCATTTTCATCCAACGAATGACCTAAATAAATTTGAATATTTTTAATCTTAACCTAAATATTTCTTAACTATGAACCCGGCTTTGTTCGACCTGGAAGTGCTGCGTTCCATGGTGCTTGTCCATGACGCTGGAGGCCTCCGCCAGGCCGCCAAGCGGGTTGGGCGTACGCCCTCCGCCGTCAGCATCCAGATGCGCAAGCTGGAAGAGCAGGTTGCCATGCCGCTTTTTGTTAAGGCCGGGCGGCGGCTGACCCTGAACGCAGCTGGACAATTGTTGCTGGGCTACGCCCGCCGGCTCCTGGCGGTTGAAGAAGAAGCCCGGCACGCGTTGGGCGGTGCAGCGTTGCAGGGTGGCCTGCGGCTCGGCCTGCTGCAGGACTTTGCGGAAACCATTTTGCCGGACAGCTTGGCTGCGTTCATCAAGGCCCACCCCCAGGTTGAGACAGAGGTGATCGTTGACCGTTCCGTTAACCTGATGACGATGCTCCGAGAGGGCGATTTGGATCTGGCCCTCACCTTTGACCCGAACCGTCACCCGGGGAGCACCTTACCAGCCACCCGGGTCGCCCGGGCGCCCATGGTGTGGGTTGCACGTGCCGATTACCGCCCGGGGCCGACACTTGATTTGATGTTCCTTCAGGGCCCCTGCGTGTTTCGCGATGCAGCCCTCAAAAACCTCGGCGAGAAGCAACCCTGGCGGCAGACGCTCAGCACGCCGAGCCTTTCCGGCATCTGGGCAGCCGTTGGTGCGGGATTGGGCTTGTCGGTTCGAACTGAACTCGGTTTGCCAGCCGGCCTTACCGGCGCACGCCGTCTCGCCGGCCGGCCCCCGCTGCCCATGGTGGAAGTAACCCTGACCGAAGCCGACCGGTTGTCGCCGGTGGCGCTCCGGCTGAAGGCCGCGCTGCTCGACACGTTGCGCTCGCGCTTCGCCGGGTCACGCGTCCTTGCATGACCTCCGGTAAGGGAGCTTGTCCCCAAGCGCCCCGGGAGGAACGTGTCGGCGTCATGGGGAGCACCAAATGCCACGAATGGCTCAAGAGGCACGATCGGCTCTTCTTCTCTGGGTCCGCCGTTTGTGGCCTTCTTTCACTTTCTGGCTTGTGGCATTCTGGGCCCACATCACACGGCACGGGACCGGCGACCCTATTTGAAGGTCGCGTGAGGACACCCGACCCCACAAGCCCACGGTACCCTTACCGACCCTTCGATGCGCCGTCCGGTTTGCTGTTTGCCGGGGTCGGGCTGTGCCGCGAAGCACGTAGTCCGACGGCTTGGAGCGAAGCTTCAAAGTAAGCGCACTGCGCCGGCTCGTAATATTTGTGCGCGCTTCCCAGGTAATACGTCACCTGAGGCCAGTTTTCCTTTTTCATCCAGCCGGCCGCCCGCGCGTAATAATACGCAGGCGTGTTGCCCGGAAAACGGATCAACGACGCGGTTTCCGTCGCCCTGGCATCTTCGCCCACCAGCACATAACAGAGTGTAATTTTAAACTGCAGCACCTCAGAAGCCGGGTCTACGGACTGCAGCTCTTCAAAACGGCGGAGCGCTTCCCACGCATCGCGCCTTAATAAAGCAACCTCAGCCAGGTTGAATTTTGCGGGGAAAAACTTCGGGTTACGGGCCAAAGCCTCGTTGAACTGGCCGGCCGCCTCTTCATAACGACCCTCCCGCAGGCGCAGCACGCCCCTCAGGTTTGGGCCCTCGGCCGCGTTGGGGTCTGCCTTGATAACGGCATCGATCTGTTTTTCCGCGGCCGCAGGCTTTCCGGCACCAATCGCCTGGTTGGCCCGGTCGACAGCCATCTTGAAGGCCGTGGTTTCGCCCTTGAGCCCCCCCGCCGCGAGCATGGTGAGGGGCAACCAGCACAAAAAGCGCATCACGGACGGTTTGGCGAAGGCCACGGCACACTCAGGCGGAAGCGCCGGAAGGACCGGCTTCCGGCTTCTCCCAGGCAAAAACCATCAAAGCGATCGGCCGACCGCATCGGCTACCTTGCGGATGCGGTCAACCACGTCCTGAAATTCGTGGGGCAACAGCGATTGTTCACCGTCGCTCTTGGCTTGTTCGGGACTATTGTGCACCTCCAGCATCAGCGCGTCGGCACCCGCTGCCACGGCTGCCAGGGCCATGGCCGGAATAAACTCCCGAACCCCGACCCCGTGCGTAGGATCCACCACGACCGGCAGGTGCGTCTCGGCTTTC
>DASWVC010000294.1:0-3041 GCA_036401335.1 Chthoniobacterales bacterium | reverse complement strand
CCTTGGTCAAGGTGCTGCCCCCCTTGCTCAAACCAGGGACTTGGATTGTGACCCTGCAGAACGGATTGGGCAACGAAGAGTGGCTGGCGCAAACCTTCGGGACGGACCGTGTCCTCGGCGGGCTTTGTTTCGTCTGCCTTAATCGCAAACAGCCGGCGGTGGTTGAGCACCTCGGGTACGGTCAGATCACGCTGGGTGATTACGCACGGTTTCCCCGGCCCTTTGTGCACGATTTGTGTTTCCATTTCCGGAGCTGCGGCGTGCCGTGCCGCCCCGTGGCAAACCTTTTCGCCGCGCGTTGGGAAAAACTGGCTTGGAACATTCCGTTTAACGGGTTGTGCATCGCAGCCGGCGGCGTTCCCGTGTCAGCGGTGCTTGCCGACGCTGCGCTGAGTGCACGGGCGCGCGTTTTGATGGAGGAAGTCGTTGCGGGCGGGCGGGCCTGCGGCTGTTTCCTGCCGGCATCGTTGCCGTCCACCCTTATGGAAAGAACCAAAGCGATGGGTGATTACCGCCCCTCAAGCCTCATCGACTATGAGGCGGGCAGATCGCTCGAGCTGGAATCGATTTGGGTGGAACCGTTGCGCCGGGCCCGGGCGGCCGGCTTGGAGTTGCCTGCTCTGGCCGGCCTTTGCGAGGAGCTGCGAGCTAAGGAAAGCAAACGGCGGGAAGCTTAGAGGGTGCTGGGGTACTCTGGCGCACGGCCCAGGGTTGCAACTTGCGGAGAGTTCGGTCAACCATAGCGTCAGCATCCACCTGGAATACCCCCATGCAGACGATTGTCATCGGTCACCGCAACCCGGATATGGACGCCGTTTGTTCGGCGATCGGCTATGCCCGGCTAAAACAACAACTTGGCATGACCAACGTCACTGCGGCCCGTGCTGGCAATACCAACGAACGGATCGACTACATTCTGAACCGGTTCGGTTTTCCGGCGCCTCCGTTCATCAGCGACCTTACGCCCAGGGTAAGCGACGTTATGGAGACCAAGGTCGTTTCGGTGGCTCACCAGACTTCGATCTACCAAGCCATCACGTCGGTCGAGCAGCAACAATTGCGAGCTTTGCCCGTTGTGGATGAGGACAACCGTTGCCTGGGCCTTCTTTCAGGCTGGAAGATGAGCCAGTACCTGTTCCCGCCGCGCGATGAAGCGGCCCATTCCCGGCAGCTCGAAGGCTCGATCGCGGACATCGTGCACGCTTTTGACGGCCAGGTGTGGGCCGGCCACGCCACCACGGAAACGCGCACCCTTGTCATCATGGTAGGCGCAATGGCCACCGAATCGTTTGCGGCCCGGCTGGAACGTCTTGAGGCGAAAGACGTGGTGCTGTTTGTGGGGGACCGTGAAGACATTCAGCAGGCCGGGATCGAAGCAGGCGTCGTGGCAATCGTCATCACCGGAGGGTTGGGTGCTTCGGCGGCCGTGCGCGGCCGGGCCAAAGAGAAGAACGTCGCCTTGATTTCAAGCCGGTTTGACACCGCCACTTCAGCGCTGCTGGCACGTGGGGCCGTCCCGATCAACCGCATGACCGACGCCACCTTCACGAGTTTCAGCCCCGACACGTCCCTCCGTTCGGCCCGGCAAAAAGCCGCCAACTCGGCCGACTACGTGTTTCCGGTCCTCGACGCGGACCAACACCTGGTCGGGATGTTTTCGAAGAGTGACTTTCTCAAGACGGTGCCGCGCCAGTTGATCCTGGTAGATCATAATGAGCTTTCGCAGGCCGTGAAGGGCGCGGCGGAAATCCCGATTATTGAGGTTCTGGATCACCATCGGCTGGGGGGCTTCAGCACGGACCTGCCAATCCTTTTCTGGAATAACCCGGTCGGTTCCACCAGCACGTTGGTTGCCTTGGCTTACCGTCAATATGGCATCTCGATCGAGCCCGGCATTGCGGGGTTGCTGATGGCCGGCTTGATCTCAGACACCCTCAACCTGACTTCGCCCACTGCGACGGACGTTGACCGCCAGGTTCTTGAGGAGCTCAGCCGGGCAACCGGCGTCACCGGAAACAAGTTGGCAGAGGAAATTTTTTCCGTCGGCTCGCCCCTGCTTTCGTTGGCCCCAAAGGACGTCATCACGGCCGATTGCAAGGATTACGAGGAAGGCGGGCACCGGTTCAGCATTTCGCAAATCGAGGAACTTAATTTTGGAACGTTCTTCAGCAAAAAGGACGAACTGCAGCCGGCCCTGGTGGAATACCGCAATTCCCAGCACGCGTTCTTTGCCGCCCTGCTTGTTACGGACGTGAACACGCAAAATTCCTTGTTGCTTCTGAGTGCCACCCCTGAGTTTCTGGGCACGATCACGTACCCGGCCGTTGAACCTTGCCTTTTCGAATTAAACGGGGTGGTTTCACGCAAAAAGCAGCTTGTGCCTTACCTGCTGGACTGCCTCAACAAAGTGCAGGCAAGCGCCGCTTGAACTTGAAACGAGAATGGCTGCTCGGTTCGGCGGTGGTCAGGAATGATCCTTTCCGGCGAATCGAGCCAGGGCCACGGCCGCCACCCCGAGCAGCCCCGCCATCACCAATTCCCCGCGGTGCAGGGCCGTCCAAAGCTGCGGGCTGAAACCTCGCGCCTGGTTGTCGAAACGCCCGTGTGCCCCGTGGTCGCCGGACACCGGTTCGTAAAGGTTATCGGGTCGGTCCGGGTCTTCCGGTTCATTCGTTTGTTGGCCTTTGTAGCCGGTCCGGGCGAGGTACCGATCCAGCAAGCCGGGAAAAAGTTTGTCGCCGAGGATGGCCTTCACCGTGGGCATCCCAACGTAGACCTCGCGCCGGTCATGGCGTGAGGCATACAGGATTGCCTTGGCGGCCACCTCGGGCTGGTAGATTGGCGGCACCGGCTGTGCTTTTTTGGGCAGGCGGCTCTTAACCCAGTCGATTGCGGGGTGTTCATGGCCGGCATTTGCACCATGGTGACCCGCACGTGGCTTTTGTCGTGGATCAGTTCGCAGCGCAGTGAATCCATGAAGCCCTGAATGGCATGTTTGCTGGCGCAATAGGCCGCCTGCAACGGGATGCCGCGGTAAGCCA
>DASWVC010000293.1:0-93351 GCA_036401335.1 Chthoniobacterales bacterium | reverse complement strand
GCCGGCCAACCGGCCGTTACGCTGAACCGGAAAGGGCAGGGCCGGGTCGTCCATTTTGGAACGTTTTTCAATCACGAGAACGTCGTTGCGCTGTTGGATGCGCTTGAGGTGGCAGACCCGTTGCAGGCGTGGGCCGAAATTCCGCCTGAGATCGACGTGATGGTCCGTTCGAAGGGGGATGAGCGGTTTTGTTTCCTGCTGAATTTCACGGGCCATCCACACCAGGTCCACTTCTGGGAACCGTCGATCGACCTTCTGGGCGAGCGAAAGTTGGACGGCGAGGAACAAATCCCGCCGTACGGCGTCATCTTGGCGCGCTGCTGAGAAGGCTCTATGCAAACCGAACCGTTCCCGACGCCATCCCTGGGCGTCTGTTATTACCCTGAGCAGTGGGACGAAACCCGCTGGCCCGTTGACCTCCGCGAAATGGGGGCTATGGGTATTCGCTACGTCCGCGTGGCCGAATTTGCGTGGAGCCGCTTCGAGCCGCAGCCCGGCGCCCTGGATTTTTCCTGGCTTCAGCGGTTCCTTGACCTTGCGCAACAAGCAGGGCTCCGGGTGGTCATCGGCACCCCGACCGCCAGCCCGCCGAAATGGCTCGTCGATAAAATGCCGGACATGCTCTCAGTCGACGAACACGGGGCACCGCGCGCGTTTGGTTCGCGACGCCATTACTGTTTCTCGCATGAGGGGTACCGCGGGGAGTGCCGGCGGATTGTCCGGGCCTTGGCACAGGCCGTGGGCAGCCACCCGGTGGTCCATGCTTGGCAGATCGACAACGAATATGGATGCCACGGCACCGCGATTTCTTATTCGGTTGGCGCCCGTGCCGCCTTCCGGCGTTGGTTAAGGCATCGCTACGTGGACGTGACCGCTTTGAACGAAGCATGGGGCAACGTTTTCTGGAGCCTTACTTACCGGGATTTTGACGAAATTGAACTGCCCGCCGGTACCCCCACGGATCCAAATCCAGCCCATGCCCTCGATTTCCGGCGATTCACTTCCGATAGCATTCGAGATTATCAAGACATTCAGATCGAGGTCTTGCGTGAACTTTCCCCGGGCCGGCCCGTTACCCACAATTTCATGGCCGGCTTTACCGATTTCGAGCACTTCGAGGTAAGTCGCGACCTCGACTTCACGAGTTGGGATGCATACCCTCTGGGCTTCCTGGCGTCCGTCCCGTTTTTTTCGGAGGCGCATCGAAAACACTTCCTTCGCTCCGGCGACCCGGACTATGGGCCGTTTCACCATGACCTCTACCGCGCGTGCGGCCGCGGCCGATGGTGGATCATGGAACAACAGCCGGGTCCCGTGAACTGGGCACCGTACAACCCGGCCCCGCTACCCGGCATGGTGCGCCTCTGGAGTTTGGAGGCGTTTGCCCATGGCGCGGAAGTCGTGAGCTTTTTCCGCTGGCGGCAAGCACCTTTCGGGCAGGAACAATACCATTCCGGGCTGCACCTGCCCAATGGCGAACCGGATGCCGCCTGCGCGGAGATCGCTCAGCTGGTCCAGGAACTTCCGCTGCTTGATGGGCAACGGCCGGCACGGGCAGACGTTGCCCTCGTGTACGATTACGAAGCGGATTGGACCATTGGCATTCAACCGCAGGCCAGCGAATTCACGTATGCCGCCGAGGTCTTTCGATTCTACCGCAGCGCTCGGCAACTCGGCCTCAATGTGGACATTGTACCCCAGGGAGGCGACCTCTCCGGGTACCGGATCATCCTCGTTCCTTCCCTTCCCATTCTGCGGCCCGAGTTTCTTGAAAGCCTGCGGCGTTCTTCCGGTCTGGTCTTCTTTGGACCCCGGCTTGGTGCCAAAACGGCGGACTTTCGAATTCCTGACCAGTTGCCGCCCGGTTCAGCCCAGGAGTTTCTGCCCCTGCGGGTGCTGCGCGTGGATGCACTGCCGAGTTTCGCACCCCAAACCGTCCATTGGAACGGGCAGGCCTACACGGCCCACACCTGGGTGGAGCACATCGCCAGTGAACTGGAGCCGGCTGCCCGGTTCGAAAACGGGCGTGGCGCGATGTACCGGCATGGCAGGTTTTTTTACCTGGCCGGCTTGCCGGAAGACAGGTGGCTGGCGGATTTGCTGAGAAGTGCTGCGATCGAGGAGCACCTTTCTGTCCTGCTGCTTCCGGACGGAGTACGGAGCCGCCAAATCGGTTCCTTGCGGTTTCTTTTTAACTACAACCCGGCACCGGCGGAGGTCCCGCTTCCCGACGGGATTGAACCGCTGGTGGGAAACGGCCTTCTACCTCCCGCGGGAGTTTTTATCGGGCGGCAGAACCTGCAGGAAAAAGACCCTGCGCGGGTGGAACATCAAAGGGAACGAGAAAATTGCTGGCGGGTCCACCCCAGCTCCGCAGGGGGATAGCCCTTGTGATCGCGTTATTCAGTGGGTGCCTGCCTGCTCGCCCGGGTGAAAAAATTCGACCTGAACCTTGTCACCGATCTTCAAACTGATTTCGTCCGGAAGTGTTACGATGAGGGTAGGCGGGGGTTTCGGCCGTGTCCGATCCAGCGTTACCACGAAGCGGCGTTCGCCCAGCAGGACGTTCATGCGTTCACAATTTTTGGGGAGCTCTGACGCGAGATCCATTTGCCAGGTTCCTTCCGCACGCCGTGACATGCCCACCACGATGGCCGTTGCTACATGCATCCTGGTTTGTTTAAAGCGCGCCGCAGCCTGTCCGTCACTTAAAATCCACCACAGCCCAGCGATTTGACCCGTGATTCGCGGCGGTTCGACTAGTCGAAGAGCCGCTGCAGGCAGTTCCCGCAGAACGCCTCCGCGGCCGTGAAGATCGCTTCGCCCCGCAGTAAAGTTTCCCTGGCCTCTTCCGTCAGCCCCTGTTCTGCCAGTTCGAAATCATCCAGGGCTTCAAGGGCCGCCCGGCTGAACGGGCCTGGGCTGCCGGTAGACGTTGGTTGATCGTCTGCATCCGGTTCCGCCATCCGTACCGGTTGGGTAAGAATAAAACTGTCCGGCATGGGTGCAAACTCAACGCCGCAGCCATCACACTGGAATAGACACTGGCGGCACGGATCGGGACGCAGCCTGGTCGTGTGCGCTGAACGAACTAAGCGTACGCCGGGCGGGTATGCTTCCGTGTGCCGGAAGTGCCTCCGCGTCTCGGCGTGAAACGAGAGCAATGGGCGCGGGAATCGGTTTTTCATTTCGGCTCGAGGTGATTTTCAGCTGTCCACATGGCTATGCTTAAGTCATGCCATTCTGCTGAAGGTTCCATCCTGCCGCCGGCCGAGGAGGGCGGGACGGTGCGTTGACTTTTGCACCTTACACAACAACCTGCGGTTGTAGGGTTAGCAAAAAACTTTCCGCCCTTGGCAGGACCACGCGGATCAAGCGGGCCGGGGTAGGCGCACGGAGACACCCTGGCACCGCCGCCGATTTGTTACGGCGTCCCAGAGTCGGAATCCCAAATGCGGGACCAGGCAGAACCCGCCTTGAGGGACAACCGTTTGTCGGCTCCCAACGGCCAAGCAATTCGGAAAAGCGAGCGCTGGTCTAGATGATGCCTCGGCTCGCGCTGGCGCAACGCAGAACTTTCTCAGGCGATTCGGCATGACGTGCGGTGCACGGACACCGCCCTCGTGCAAGGCAAACCACAGCTCATAGAAGCTCCCCCGCGATGGCCGAAACCCGTTTCCAGTTGAAGTCGTAGCAGTCCACAAAAATCGTGTCCGAAATGGGCCGGGCGAGAGACGCCCCGGTCACGTCCGTGCGCCCTGGGGCAAAACCTCGATGATGTAACAGCCCGAACCGACGAACTGTTTGGCTTGGGTGTCAAAGACCATCACGCATTGGAGTTGCTCAGGACTGGCTGGCTGCGTGGCGCCGGTTGCTTTCGATTCGGCCCGCTTCTTCAGGTAACCTGCCCGCTGGGGTTTCGTCGGCCGGAGCGTGGGCACGGCAATGTAGCGGTGGGTCGCAGCAGCCCGTCGCTTCTTAGAAAGGGCAGCGAAGTATTGCGCAACCTGTTGCTGGGCGGCAGCCTGTTGGGCGGGGCTGGGGGTGTAGGCATAAGCAGCCAGATCGTAATCGAAGGGATAATAGCCGTCATACGCAAAAGGGTCGACGTGGGGATGCCCTTGAGGGTATCCCATCGAAGCGGACCCGTGACTGCCGGACCCGCTACGGCCGAAGCACAGAGGAGAAAAGGCCAGGCATCCGGTCGCTGCCAGACTTAAAAGGTACCATTGGCGTTCCATCGGAGGATAATTAAAACCAAATTGGGTGGGTGCGAGCGTTTCTAATCCGTCAATGCCGCTTAGGGAGCAACGGTCGGAGCGATGGCAAAGGGGTTGTTGTCGGTGACGTTCATCCCCCCGAGCACGACCCCGCTATCCCCCTGCGGTGTTCCGGGTGCCGCCCGTGACGTTCGGTCCCGCGACGCTCACCTCCGGATTGGGATCAACGTTCACGATGGGCCCGAGCCCGAGCGCGGGATTGGCTTGAACCGCGGCCAATTGGTTGTGCAACGCACCCACTTCGTCCTGCAGCGACGCGTTGGCCGTTTGCAGGGCGGTGACTTCGGTTTTCAACGCATTGAGTTGCTGTTGGATGGATTGAGCCGCAGGGGCCAACGCCCGCGGCTGCGGGCCGGTTTGGGCCTGGGCGGCGGTCAGGGCGGTCACCGCGAAGGCGACGGCGGCGGCTTGTCTGTGTTGATCTCGGGTGGAAGCCGCAAACCCGGGGGACCCGCGCAGCGGCGCCACCTTGCTGACCACGCGTTGAAGTTGCCGCCCATGTCATAGCGGCGGGACGCCCTATAATTACCAGGAACTCTGCAGGGTGTCCCTTCTGTGGGCCGATTCTTCCCGCGGCGTTACAGCGGGCATGAACCTGTGCCTGCCTACCCTCGCCTCCCTGGTCGTTCTCTCGCGCTACGCCACCCGCACCTGCGCCGCCGCGGCCCTGGTCGTCTCGGCTTTGGCAGCCTCTCCCGACGCGATTGGTCAGAACGTGTTGACCGTGGCCCGCCACGAACTCGGGGTTAAGCAATCCAGCGCCCGGGTGGCCGAGTACCTGAAGGTGCTGAGCACGGCCGACTTCTTCACCGTTGAAACCTCGAACGGTTGGTGCGGGGCGTATGCCCAATGGGCACTGCGGGCTTCAGGTTTGCCGCTGCCCGCGAGCAACCGCCAGTCGGATTGGATGCGTTACGGCCAGGCGGCTGCCGACCCGCAGCCCGGTGACGTTGCGGTTTTCGCTCACCATGTAGCCTTTTTTCTGGCCAGTCGGGGCGACCAGGTTTGTGTCCTGGGCGGCGCGCAAGGTGCCGTTCAACAGGAACCCTCGGTGTGCGGACTGTGGGTTAACCGTTCGCTCATTCTGGCTTTCCGGCGGCCGGCGGGCCACTCGACCCAGTTGTCGGCGCAGCCGGCAGCGGCCCTCGGGAAAAGAAATGCCGGCTGACCACATCGGTCAGAATTGCTCGACGAAGCGGAAGGCCGAACCCCTTGTTTTACCGCTTCTTACCCGGCTGGCGTTTCGTGAAAGCAAGCTGGGCGGTAACGTTAGCGGCGGTAACGAGCGCGACCAGGATCAAGGAGGCCGTCCAGGCGAGTTGGATCTGATGGGGGTAGGGTAACCCGGCGAAGTTGAAGATGAGGACGGAGAGCGAGGCCGCCGGTTGCATGATGCCTTTCAGCCAGTACTCGCTGAACAACGCCGTGAAAAGCACGGGCGCGGTTTCGCCGGCGGCGCGTGCAACCGCCAGCATGACGCCGGTCATCATGGCTGGCCGCGCCTCGGGCAGAACCACCCGGAAGATGGTTTGGAACCGGCTCGCGCCGAGGCCGTACGAAGCTTCGCGCAAGGCGTAGGGGACCCCGAGCAACGCTTGTTCCGACGTCAGCAGTACGGTGGGCAGCGCGAGCACGGCCAAAGCCACCCCGCCGGCCAGCGCGGAAAAGGAGCCCGTGGTGACCACCACGACGGCGTAGGCAAAAACCCCGCAGATAATGGACGGTATGCCGGTCAGGAGTTTCGCGTTGAAGCGCACAGCCCCGGCCAGACGGGACAAGGGTGCGTACTCACAGATGTAAATCGCTGACAAAATGCCCAGGGGTGTGGCCAGGACGAGGGCTATCGCGACCATCACCAGGGTGCCCTGGATGGCATTTCCGACGCCGCCGCCCTCCAGGCCGGGGGCCGGGGGCAGCTCGGTGAAAACGCTCGGGCGGAGCAGGACCAAACCGTTTCGAAGCACAAGGTAGACGATCGAGAACAGCGGCACCAGCGTCAGAAACGAGAGTCCGGCACACAGAACCGTCCAAAACAGGTTGGCCGACAGGCGGGCCCGGTCGCGACGGTTCCCGACTTTCAGGGAGAGGGCGGCGGGTGCAGCGGCAGAGCTCATGGCGGGTGGTTAGCGAAGGCCGGCGGTGGCGCGTTGGGCGCGCCGCAGGACAAATTCCCCGAGCATGTTCACAAGGAGGGTAAGCAGCACCAGGGTGAAAGCCGCGTACATCAGGGCACTCACTTGAATGCCGGAAGCTTCCGCAAACTGGTTGGCCAATAAGCTGGCGAGCGTGCCGGCGGGAGAAAGCAGGGACCAGTTAAGCCGCGGGCTGTTGCCGATAAGCATGGCCACTGCCATGGTCTCACCCATCGCCCGCCCGAACGCCAGGATGGTGGCGGCGACAATCCCGGGGGCCGCCGTCGGCAGCAGAATGCCAAAAATGGTCTCCCAGCGGGTTGCGCCAACGGCGTAGGAGCCTTCACGCAAGGTTTTCGGCACTGTTGCCAGAGCCGTCCGGCCGATGGCCGTGATGGTCGGCAACACCATCAGGGACAACACCAGACTTGCCGTTAACATGCTGTTGCCATACGCAGGCCCTTTAAACAGCGGAAGGAAACCGACATGGTCGGCCAGAAGGCCGCCCCAACGTTGAACCAGCGGAATAACCACGGCAATGCCCCAGAGGCCGTAAACCACGCTCGGAATCGCGGCCAGCATTTCCACCACGAACCGGATGGCTTGGCGAGCCGGCACCGGCAAGAAGTTTTCGCTAAGAAAGATGGCGATGCCCACTCCCAGCGGGAGAGCAATGAGAAGGGCGATGACCGAGCTAAGGACGGTGCCCATAAGGTAAGGAAACGCGCCAAACCGTTCCCGGTTTGAGTCCCAAACCGAATTGACGAAAAAACCCGCCCCGGTTTTCTGAATTGCCGGCCACGCCTGGTGCAGAATGCTGGCAACGATCCACACCAAACTCGCCACGGTGGCAAGCGCCGCCAGCCACGTAACGGCGAAAAAGGGGTCGACCCGCAGCCCCCGTCTGCGAAATGGATTCGATGCCGTTGGAGTCGCCGGGCCGCTCATGCAGGTTCGTCGAGAATCACCGTTTTCTACTCGATCTGCTTTAACGCAGCCATGTCCTTCTCCACCACCTCCGGGGGCAGGGGAATGTACCCCAATTGGTCCGCGAACTTCTGGCCTTCAGTCAGGCCGTAGTTAACAAAGTCCTTGAGAACGGACCACTTTGCCTTGTCGGAATATTTTTTGTAGAGCAGCAACCACGTGAACGTCGAGATCGGGTAGGCATCTTTTCCTTCCGGGTCGTCCGGCCAGGCCCGCAGGACGCCTTCCGGGAATTTTGTCGCGGCGAGAGTCGTGGCGCCGGACTGCGGTGTGGCCGCCACGAAAGCACCAGATTTATTCTCCAGTTCGGCAAAGCTTAATTTGTTGTTGCTCGCGTAGCCGTACTCCACGTAGCCGATGGCGCCAGGGGATTGTTTGATCAACGCGGTCACGCCGTCGTTGCCCCGGCCGGCCACGCCAACCGGCCACGTCACGGTGGTTCCTGTGCCGACGGCGTCTTTGAATTCCGGGTTAATGGCCGAAAGGTGACGGGTGAAAACGAAATTGGTGCCGCTGCCGTCGGAACGTTCACAGGCTGTGATCGCCAGGCTTGGAAGCTTCACCCCGGGGTTGGAGCTCGCGATTGCGGCGTCATCCCATTTGGTGATCTTGCCGAGGAAAATGCCGGCATAAGCGGTCCGAGAGAGCTTCAGCTTTGTCACCCCGGGCAGGTTGTAAGCCAACACAATGCTTCCTGCCGTGGCGGGGATAAGCACTGCACCCGGTTTAACTGCCGCCATCTCCTCGTCTTTCATCGCGGCGTCGCTGGCCCCGAAATCCACCAGGCCCTGCGTGAATTGCTTGATCCCAGCCCCGCTGCCGATGCCTTGGTAGTTGATCTGGACACCCGGGTGCGCCTTCGCGTACTCAGCGATCCACCTCTGGTAGATCGGCGCCGGGAAGGTGGCTCCCGCCCCCTGAAGCTGGGGCGCCGCCAGAGACGAAGAAGTTACCAGCGGAACGAGGAGCAGGGGAAGCAAGGTCGGAAGTGCGCTTTTTGTCATAACAAAACCAGGACCCACTTGGATTGACGAAAGCGACGTTCACCGCAAATGCGGCGATGTTACATTCTTGTCACAGTGGCAAGTCCTTTCGTGGTGCTGCCCGCATCTGCGAAGGGCGCTGCTGCGAATCAAATTACATGGGGCCACGCCGACTCTTCTGGATCTGGGCGGTTTTCGCAACTCTTACCGTCGCCTTGCCGTTGCGCGCTGAGGAAGTGATGCCCAGCCCGGCCTTAAGCCCGCAGCAGGTCGTGAAGTTTCAGTTAGATTCCCTCCGGCAGAACGACGAGCCCGCTCCGAACACCGGCATTGAGCGCTCTTTTCGATTTGCCTCTCCTTCCAACAAGGAGGTGACCGGGCCGCTGGAGCATTTCGCGGAGCTTGTGCGGAGCCCGGCCTATGCACCGCTCCTGTATTCGCTGGGAGCGGACCTGACCCAGGCGGAGGTCAGCGACGATCAGGCCAGGATCTTTGTCAGGGTCACCTCGGCCAGTGGGAGCGTGCTCTCCTACATGTTCCTGCTGTCCCGGCAAAAAGAGGGCGAGTACCGCGATTGCTGGATGACGGACGGGGTGATCCGGATGCAGGATCAGGAAGGCGCTCCGAAACCCGTCACCATCTGAACGCGCCAGACTGAAGATTGCCCGCACGCGTGGCCGAGCCGGGCAGTTGACGGAAAGAACGTCATCGTTGACATCCTCGCGTGCCGCCATCCGCTATCCAGCAACTGTCACTCGGGGAACGACTCCTGGTGCGCTGCGCTGCCCAAATGCTCAAGCTGCTTTGCGCCACGTTGCGGTACCGGTTGGTCGATGAAGCCCGGTTCCTGGACGCGCCTTACCCGAAGCCGGTCGTGATGTTGATCTGGCACAATCGCATCCTCGCCATGCCGACGATGTTCCGGCGCCACTACCCGAACCGTCGAGGTCTGGTGGTTCTCGCCAGCGCAAGCCGGGACGGCGCTTTCTTGACGGAATTTGTCAGACATTTCCGCATGGATGCGGTTCGCGGATCGAGTTCTCGCCGGGGCGTCGTGGCCCTGCTTGAGTTGACCCGGCGTTTGCAGACCGGCTTTGACGTCTGCATCACCCCGGACGGACCGCGTGGCCCTCGTTACCACCTCCATCCCGGCGCCCTTCTGCTAGCGCAGCGGGCCCGGGTGGCGATTATGCCTTTTCTGATCGATTACAGCGCCTGCTGGCGATTACGATCCTGGGATGGTTTCGCCATTCCCAAGCCGTTCGCACGGGTGACCGTGACGGTCTTGCCGCTGCGAACGGTCGAGCCCGAGTTGTCAGCTGCCGAATTCGAGCAGGCGCGCCTTGCCATGGAAGACGTGATGGTCAACCGCCTCCAGATGCGGTGAGAAGAAGAATGGTATCAATTGT
Source organism: Chthoniobacterales bacterium (assembly GCA_036401335.1). Lineage (GTDB taxonomy): Bacteria > Verrucomicrobiota > Verrucomicrobiia > Chthoniobacterales > JAFAMB01 > DASWVC01. Next base: position 83,560 of record DASWVC010000293.1, on the reverse strand, counting down.
AGGCATTGTATTAATGCTATCAATGGAAGAGGTGTCGGGAGCACCAGTACTGATGTCAATGGTCTGAAGTGAATCGCTGCCACGAATACCTGGGATTGGTCAGCTAATCCGCTTGTTCCTTCAGGCACTGATAGAATCGATACAATTTCTACAATTGATACCATTTCCTCAGAGCGTGATGCGGCAAAGGCGCCATTCCGGCAGCAGTTTAGCACCAAGTTTCTCGGTGTAAAAGCGGACGGCAGGCTCGTTCCAATCCAAGACGGTCCAATCCATTCGTCCGTAGCAGCGCTCCTGAGCCAGCGCCAGCAGGTAGGCAAACAGGCTTTCCCCGATGCCCTGCCGGCGGTGTTCCGGCAACACGAAAAGGTCTTCCAGGTACAGCCCGGGTTTGCCCAGGAACGTAGAAAAGTTTTCAAAGAAAAGGCCGAAACCCACCGTGGTCCCGGCCCGTTCTGCCAGCACAACTTCAACGGGATGCCGCGGATCAGCCAAGAGGCGCTTGAAGTCGACGGGGGTAGCGGTGACCTCGTGTGTCAGGCGTTCGTAGGCGGCCAGCGCACTTACCATCCTGAACACGCTCTCGGCGTCGTCCGGACCAGCCATCCTGAGGGTAAGGTCAGCGGGAATGCTCATTGGGAGAGAAGGGTGGTTAGGGACGGGGCTCGATGGGGTGGGCGAAGGATCAGGCGCAGCCGCCTTCTCGGAGTTGCAACCCCGTTACAACGTGATACTGAGCGAGGCATGCGGCCCTTTGTGACCAGCGGCTGCGGGCGGTTAGGAAACCAGTTCATCCGCGACAGTCTTGCCCATCATGCCCTGGAGTTCATCACCAACGTCACTGCAGTGACAAACGCAGCGAAATAATGGTAAGGAAGCCGCGCATCGTGGTGGCGGGCAGCAGGGGACGACTCGGCGCAGCGTTGGTCCGGGCCTACGCGCGCCGTTTTGACGTGGTGCCCTTGGACCGCAACGCCCTGGATCTGGCCCGGCCGATCTCCGCACAGTTGGAGGGCCTTGGCTTCGAGGTCCTCATCAACTGCGCCGCCGCCACCAACGTGGACTGGTGCGAAGGCAACCCGGCTTTGGCGGGGCGCATTAACGGCACGGCCGTGGAGGAACTCGCCCGTTGCTGCGCGGGGCAAAACGCCCGCCTGATCCACGTGAGCACTGACTATGTCTTCGACGGGCAGGACGCCGGTTTGCTGACCGAACAAGTGGAACCTAACCCGGTAAACGTTTACGGGTGGAGCAAACGGGCGGGCGAACTGGCCGCGCTGAACAACGGTCCGGACAACCTCGTGGTCCGGGTTTCCTGGGTGTTCGGTCCCGACCGACCCAGTTTCCTGGACCAGATCATCGCAAAAGCACGTACCGAGGCAACCCTGGCGGCGGTTGCGGACAAATGGTCCTCCCCGACCTACACCCGGGATTGTGCAGAGTGGCTGGGTCCACGGCTGTTCGATCGTGAGGTTCGCGGATTGCTGCACCTCTGCAACGCCGGGGGTTGCACCTGGCGTGACTTGGCGGAGGAAGGGCTCACGGCAGCACGGCACGCGGGCGTACCCCTCCGGGCTGAAAGCGTCGAGCCGCTGCGGTTGGCCGAGATGACGGGCTTCACCGCGCAGCGGCCGGTGCACACCGTCATGGCGACCCAACGTTTCCAGCAACTCAGTGGCGAATCGCCCCGCGGGTGGCAAAACGCGGTAGCGGAATACATCGCGCGCCAGTACCGCCCATCGCCATGAAAACCTCGGTCGGTGGTCGCGAGTCCGGCGCATGCATCGGTGGATGCCTTCTGCTGGCATTGGGGTTGGCGCTGGCCTTAGGAGCGCTTGTCTGGGGAGCACTTTCCACGTTCCAAGGTGCGTTGCAGATGACCTCGGAAAGCCCCCGTTTCCTCGGGGTTCCGCCGACGCTTGCAGAACAGAACACGTTCCGAGCCAAGGTGAACCTCATGCGCCAGGCCTGGACGGCTGGTGAGACCCGGGAATTTGCACTTTCGACTGCTGACCTGAACGCCTGGTTGTGGGAAGCCGATGCCGATCGGGACCTGTTCACGCACGTGCACCTGGGGCTGGAAGAAGATTGGCTGGTCGCCTACGTGAGCGTGCCGCTAGGATTTATGCGCACGCCGCCTTTCTTGCCGAATCTAAACCGACGGTTCTTCAATGGCCGCGTGGCGGCGCGAATTGCCGTTGAACGCGGCGAACTGGTGGTGAAAAACGTTGACATCGAAGGCAACGGAAAACGGCTGGCCTGGCTTTTCACCGGGCAAAGTTACCGTCAGGCCATTGCCGACGGGCTCAGGCAGGGCATCCGCACCCGGTTGCCTGGGGGAGACGATTTGCTCCTGCACTTGGAAGGTGTCCGGATTGCGAACGGCTTGCTCTACGTGAAGGTTCAGGGCGACCGTTCCTGACCCCGGGAGCCGGTCGTGGAAACCAGCACCGGCGGATGGGGGAATCCGCCAATGGCCATGTTGTGTGAGGGAGACTGGAGCACCCCTCCTGCGTTGACTTCCCGGTCGTTGGCGCTTAGAACCTGGGCAAGTTGAATACGCGCGCCCATTCCCGCAGAATCTGGCAGGTTGGCCTCGTGATCCTGCTGTGCAACGGGGGTCGGCAGACGGTGCAAGCGATTGAGGACACGGTGTCAAACCGCGAGACCGCGGCAGGGCATTACCTGCAGGTGGCCTCGCTGACCGACCTGATGGCCGACGTCTCGGAGAAAACGGCCGTGATCGTGCCCGAAGCCCAGCGCGAACGCTTCAAAGCTGCCCTGACCAAGGAATTGGATATTCCGACCCTGACGGCCGCGATGCGGTCCTCGCTGGTAAGAATCTTTACGGCGGACGAGCTGGAGGCAATGGCCCAGTTCTACGGGAGCCCCGCTGGCAAATCAATCCTGCGTAAGTTTGGAACCTACATGGCCGACGTTATGCCAACCATTCAGACCGAAGTGATCCGGGCCGCGAACCGCGCGGCCGAAGGATCCAGGTCGTCCGGGGATGCCGGCGCTGCGCCGGCAGCGTCGCCGAGCCCTTCGTCGCACCGGTGAAGGTGACGCGTGCCGCCCATGGCTTACGCCTTGCGCTGGCCGTCGCGTTCCTGGTCTGGTTGTGTTCCGCGTGGCTGGGTGCGGAGCCGGTGCCGATTCTGCCTGATGCCGCCGAGCGGATCGGGCGCCGGCTTTGGGAAAACGAATCGGGAGGTTCTGTGGCGGGGTTGACTTCCTGGAATGCGGGCGAGCAATTTGCATCGCTGGGCATTGGCCACTTCATTTGGTACCCCCGGGGTCGGACAGGTCCCTTTAAAGAGAGTTTCCCTCCGCTCCTGCGGTATTTTCAAGCCCAGGGCGTGGCGCTGCCGGCCTGGTTGGCGACTGCCGGGGGGTGCCCCTGGCCGACCCGGGCCGCTTTCCTCGCCGACCGTGCGGGTAAACGAATGGAAGAATTGCGTCGCTTGCTCGCCACTCACGTCGGCTTGCAGGCGCAGTTTGCGGTGGATCGGTTGAAAGCAGCCGTTCCGGCGATGTTGGCCTGCGTGCCTCCGGATCAGCGGGAGGCCGTCATCCGCCGTTTTTCGAGCTTGGCCAGCACCGCGCAGGGGCAGTACGCCCTGGTTGATTACGTCAATTTCAAAGGGGAAGGCACCCTGGCCACCGAACGGTACGATGGCCAGGGGTGGGGTTTGTTGCAAGTGCTCGAGCGAATGTCTGACGATCCCCCGCTGGAAGCGTTCAGCCGGGCCGCCGACCAGGTGCTCACAGAACGCGTCCGTCATGCCCCCCCCGAGCGACACGAAGAACGCTGGCTTCCAGGTTGGCGCAACCGGCTGGCAACTTACCAGGGCGGCTGAACGGCCGCATCCAGCCTTGCGTTTCGGGTTCGCGCCACGGTAAACGTCATGGCTGATGCGTGCCCGGAGGTTCAAGGCGGCGGTGGCAGTGGCAATCGGGCTCGTCTTCGGGGGGTGCCAAACCACACCGCCTTACGTCTACCACTACGTTCCGGGCCAGACCGCTACCCTTGCAGCCGGGTACGCGGCGGCCCCCCCGGCGGCGCCGCCGCTCGTCCGCCGCGCCATCGCTGCGGGCAACGAGATCGCCGGTCTGCCTTACCGTTTCGGCGGAGGGCACGCCAATTTCTACGAGGGCGCCTACGACTGTTCCGGGGCTGTGTCGTACGTCCTGCATTCCATCGGCCGGCTTTCCCACCCGGAACCTTCCGCCTCGTTGCGGCACTATGGAGAGAGCGGTCCCGGCCGTTGGGTAACGGTCTACGCACGGGAGGGGCATGCGTTCCTGGTCGTGGCCGGCCTGCGGTTCGACACCGGTTATGGCGCTGGAGCCAGGGGCCCACACTGGCTTACGAGAAGCCGCCCAGCCGACGGGTACGTGATGCGGCACCCGAGCGGCCTCTAAAGGCCGTTGAACCCGCAGGCTGCGCAAAGAAGATGCCGCACAACCTGCGGCCGCAAAATGGCTCTAGAGCGAGCGCCTGTCGAGTCAGCCGTCCCGAACTGACCGAAACGGGAGCGCGCCCGGGTTTTCCTCAGACTGGCAGGTCCGACCCGGCGACGGGCTGGGCCTTTAAGGCGGCCAGGATTTGATCGCCCAAAGGACTGCCCAAACCAGTGGTGGCGTCCCAGCCCGGTCCGGCCGTAAACGCTCCGTTGTTGCCCTGAGTGATGTCCCTGAAAACTTCCGGGTTGGCGTACAACACCGGATGCACAAAACCCGCACGCCCTTTCTTGGCGGCGCGCAAACCTTCGTTGACCAGGGCAAACAGACCGGCATACAACGGCGCAACGGCACTCGTTCCGCCGGTTACAACCGTTTGCCCGTCGATCAAGACGTTGAACCCGGTAACGGGATCGGCCACGGCTGCCACGTCGGGAACACCGCGTCCACCGCCGCTTCCCTGCGGCAATGGGACGTGTGCATTGCCTTGGTAATCGGGCCGGGAAAAGACATCGCTCACCCCGCCACCCGTGGCTCCTTCATTCGCAGCCGATTCATTCCAGACCACCTCGGAGTTGATCGCTCCGGTTGCGGGATCTGCCTCCAGCGTGGTCCCGCCGCACGCCACGACGTAAGGGCTCGAAGCCGGAAAGTCGACGTGATTCTTGCCGTCCGTCTCGCCGTCGGATGAACCGTTGTCACCCGCAGCCACAAAAACCGTTTTACCCAGGGTTACCGCATCCTGCAGAGTCTGGTTGAAGGCGGTGAGGGCCTGGGCGGTGTAGCCCGCCTCAGCCTGGCCCCAGCTTATGGATACAAGGGTGACGTCCGAGTCGTGAATGGCCTGGCTGATGGCATCCTGAAATCCCTGGTCGGTGTTCGGTGCAAAAAACACTTTTTGCCTGGCACCGGGCGCCACCGCACCAGCCACCTCAATGTCCAAAGCGACTTCGCCATCCGCGCTGTTCGGATCTCCGCTCGGTTGGTTCGCGCCGCCATCAACCGAGACACCCTGAACCGAAGGCGGTTGGGCTACGCCAAGGCTTGCGAAATACGTTTGCAGGTCGGCTTCCTTGTAACCGCCCCCAAGCTCGACGATCCCGATCGTCTCTCCAGCCCCGGTCAGGTTGGTCGGGAAACGGTAGATTCGGGCGACCTCAGTCGGGTTGTAAGAACGAGAAGCGGGGGCAGCGGCTTCCACACCCTTGCCGCCCGGGCGCTTGCGACCCAGGCGGAAATGGGCCCGTGCTTGGGGACGCGCATCGAGGCCAAAGACCCCGACAACGACCTGTTGAAGCTCGAGCGGAACAAAGATAAATCCTTCGCGCGCGCGGAAAACGCTTCCATTCACCTCGTACTGTTCCAAGGTCACGCGGAAGGCGGCGGCCATTTTTTCCGCCGTGCCGCCCAGAACAACCAGCCTGCGGGCGGGGTCCCGGGCCTCCACTTGAAGGCCGCAGGCAGCGGCGAATTTCTCGACCAGCGCGATGTCCTTAGGGTCCGCACTAAAACGTTCCGCGAACTCTTTTTTCGTCAGGGGTCCCTGGGCTTGCAACCCTGTGCCACGGGTATGGCCTTCCAAAACGTGGTCGAACTGCTGGGCGTTCCCGCGCCGGAGGTACACGCTGACCGACATCCTTTTGTGAGGTTCGGTTGCACCCAGTTTCATTGCCTGGGTAGGCGCTTTGCGTTCACTGCCGGGAAGGGGCACATGTTGATCATCCGTGGACATGGTATCTCCTGACGTTGCGGGCGTTCTTGGTAATGTTCGCAGCCTCACGCGCCCGGCGGTTTCGCGCAACTGCAAGGATAAGCCTTTGCTTGAAGGCGGCGTCGTACGAGCGGAATTCTTCGCCGGGCAGTCAATGGCAGGCGCCCGAAGGCCGCCAGGGCCGTCCGGGCCGCTCACTTTTCTCCAAACAGGTTTTTACCCCGGCGCCACACCCCGCGTGAGATCGACCGGAGGGTTCGCCGGCGGGTCGGTCGAAACCGCTTTTCAATGAAATACAACCTTGGCAGCTCGAAAGGTTTGCAACCGGCAGTGACAACTCCCGGTTCCGTCGTGCAGGCCGTTTCAAAGCCCGCTTCCGCAACCAACTCTGCCAGGGGTTGCGTGTAAGCCCCGTAAGGATAGGCGAAATGTCGTATGGGAATTTGAAAACTGTCCTCCAGCTTCTTTTTGCTGCCCACAATTTGTTCGCGAGCCTCAAGCAGCGACAGCGTCGTGAGGTCCGGGTGTGTGCGCGTGTGGGCCCCGATTTGATGGCCCAGGGCCAGCCAGTCCCGTAGCTGCGCCTCGTCCATGAGCGGCTGCATGGCCGTGTCCTTTCCCAAGTCCCATTCGTTTCGTTTCCCAAGCAGGTCCGCGACGATGAATTGAATGGCCGAAAAGCCGTGTTGCTGAAGAGGCACCCCCGCTTGTTGCAAGGTCCCGACAAACCCATCGTCAAAGCTAATCAGAACGTGCTTATCCCGAGGGCTGGGCAGCGAAACGGCCGGAGCTGCCAGCTGGCTGAAATCAACCGTGCGGAACCCTGCCGAGGCAAGGTCCGCAACCCAGTTGCGGTAAACCTCCGGCGTGACGTAGTACTCTTTCAGGTTGGCCTCCGGACGCGGGTCATCGACCTTGTGAAACACCACCACCGGGAGGCCGGTGTTGGCCGAGCGAACAAGTTCGTTGATCGTGTCGAAATCCTTCATGGGACGAAACACGGCGCGGCAGCGGCCGGCCGGTTAGGCCGCGGGCCCTGGAAGGGCCGCCCGAACCACCCTAACTGCCATTGTAGGGCAGGGACTGGGCCCGGTCGCTGACCGCCCCGGCAAAGGGACGGTCCTCCAACGTGTGGTAGGAGTAATGGTAGTAGCTGTGGCCGGTGTCTTTCCTGCCGACGGAGTTAACCACAATGCCCGGCACGTCCACTTGGCGCATCCGGAGCTCTTCCAGCGCTTTCTCGGTTTCCCGCGGCCGGCTAAACCGCAACCGGACCACAAAGAGCGACCAGTCAGTCAACGCCGTCAGGGTCGCGCCGTCGTCGGTCGCGAGGATCGGTGGTGTGTCGAGAATGATGTAGTCAAACTGGTGGCGCAGCCCTTCCAGGGTTTGGTCCAGGCCCGAACGCAGAATGGCCTCGCTCGCGTTGGTGATGGGCGGACCGGCCGGCATCAACATGAGGTTCTGCATCCGGGTCGAATGAATCACCTGATCGGCAGGGCGTTTCTTCGTTATAAGGTCCGAAAAGCCGGGCGACACCTTGTTCTTCAGGAGCGTATGCAGACGCCCCCGGCGGACATCGGTATCAATAAGCAAGATCCGTGAATTGGTTGCCGCCAACGCAATCGCCAGGTTGACCGCGATCGTCGATTTGCCCTCGTCCGGGAACGCGCTCGTCACGGAGATGCAACGCCCGCTGCCTACCGAGGGCGGGAGGTGCAGCAAGGCCGAACGCAGGTTGCGAAACGATTCGGCGAACGCGATGTGTTTGCGCGTGCAATCCAGCACGGTCCGCTGCCGGGTGATCCATCCGTCCTGGAGGATCTTGCCGTAGACCGGCAAACCCAGGATGCGCTTGACCTGGGCGACGGTCTGAAATCGAGGGATCAGCTTGGAAGATAACATGATGCTTCCGACCGCCAACGCCAACCCAAGGGCAACTGCCTGCAGCATCACCACCAGAAGCGAGGCATGCTCCGGGTAAGGCGAGGACGGATTTTCCAGGACATTAATGACTTCCTGGTCAACCTGCTGGGCCACGTCCACGTTCTGCACGCTGTTGGTCAGCCGCTGGTAAGTGTCCCGGTTGTTTGCCAGGCGGTCTTTGAGCGTTTGGTACTCCGCGATGTTCTGGTTGAGTTGGCTGACCTTTTGCTCCCGTTCCTGGATTTCGGCCTGCAAAGCAGCCATCTCGTGGTCAATGGACTGGACTTTGTCCTGGTTGCCGTTCTTGATCTCGTTCTGCAAAAAGCCAATCAGGTTCTGAGCATCCTTGATCCGTACATCCAGCTGGCGGATTTTTGGGTGATCCCGCCGGAGATTACTCGAGTACCGGTCCCGTTCTGCCTTCAAGGATGAAAGGTTCTGGCGGGCTTGAAACAGCTGCTGGTCCGGCAAAGGGTTGCCCCCTTGATCCTGGAGCGTCGACCCCGGGTTATTGTTGTCGACCGGGATGGCCGCGGCGGCTGCATTCGGATCTGGCGCGCCGGTGAGCGCGATGGATTTCTGGAGGCGCAAATCAGCATACCGCTTTCGCAAGCTGGCAAGGTAGGCGTTGTCGGCCGTCACTTCGTCCTCCAGCGAACCCACGCTGATCTGGCGCTGGAAGTTGTTCAAGTCGCGGGTTGCCGCGTCAACCTCACCTCTCACCCGGACAAGTTCTTCGGCGAGGGCGGACACCGTTTCACGGGATTGTTCGGTCCGCATCCGTTTGCGCAAATCGATGTACGCCCGGATCGATTCCTGCAAATAAGCACGGGTGTAGTCTGAATCCGTGCTGGAAGCGTCCAGCATGAACACGGTGGTCTTCGGGATGTAGGTCGCCCGAAGCAGCACGCCGGTCGCCGGCCCGATTTTACCCTGATCGCGGAGTGCCTTTTCGGCCGCCTGCCGGACGTCCCTGCTTTGCATGATCGTTGCCTGGGTGCCGATGAAATCCTGCGCCTCGCTGTACACGGAGGCAGAGGGAATGTTGAGCTTGCCACCCACAACCAACTTGGCATCACTTTTATAAACGACAGGCGACGTGGCGTAATAAATGTATCCAAGGCCAACTGCAGCGAGAACCACACCCAGCAGCAGCCACCAGAAGCGCCGCAACTCGTGAAGAAAACCCTGCAGATCAAACGATTCCATATACTTACATCCTCACCAATTCACCAAACGGGCCGGCACCATGATGACGTCGCCCGGTTTAACCTGGAAATCCAGGTCCCCCCGCGCCCGCTCAAGCACTTGTTTTACGTCCACAACGTAGACGTGCTCGGCACCTTTTACCTTCCGGATTACTTTTACCTTCCGCCGATTGGCGAAATCCGAGAACCCTCCTGAACGCAGAATGGCCGTGGTCACGGTGAGCGATTCGTTGGCGGGCAGTTCCAGCGGCCCCTGATGGCCGACCTCACCCGTCAGGTAAATTGTCCCGGGTGACTGCGTCGTTCGACGATCCAGGGAAATCAGCACCGTCGCTTTCTTGTAAAGTCCATTTTCCAAAGCCCGCTTCGCTTCATAGGCCAACTCGCGCGGTGTTTTTCCGGCAGCCAACAGCTTACCTGCGTACGGGACCTCGACAAACCCGGAGTCGCTCACGGTCAGGTTTACCGGCTGGTCCTCGTCCTCAACAATGCGAAAGCTCAGCAGGTCGCCGACGTTGATCCGCGTCTGATCATCCAATTGCTCCATCGACTTCACCGGCCCGGTGGCCGTAATTGAGTTGGTGCTGGACGGGGCAACCAGACGCTGCGCCTGAACGCTGAGCAGTCCGGTTGCGACGATAAGCACCGCGGCGGAAAGGGTTTTAAAAAGCATAGTTCAAAGAAAGATTAACCTCGTTCTGGCTGTAACTGCCGGAATGGTTCTGCAACGTTACAAAACCATCCTCGTCGGCTACAATCGCCTCCGTGGCCCCGGTGTCGGAGTTGCGCTGGGTGTAACGGTAAGCCAGGGTCGCGTGCAGCTTTGGTCCGATCCGGTAATTGAAGCCGGCATTTACTCCGAAACGGTTGTACCGGCCCTGATTGATGCCGCTGAGGACATTGCCGTCCTCATAATAGCCATTGCCGGAGAGGGTGACGGCCTTGGTAAGACGGTAGCTGGCGCCCAGGGTAAATAACGTTCTCTCGGTGACGTTGAGGCCGTCGGCGTAGTCGAGGTCGTGGGAAGCGGAGAGGTTGGCGTTCACATACCGGTTAACCGTTTGGAGGGCGGTTGCCCGCAGGTAATACGTGCTGCCCGGGGTGTGGACGGGTCCCTGAAGGCGAACCACGTCGGGCTCCCGTTGGATGCTCACAAAATTGAGGCCCGCCTCCAGGTTCAACGAGGTTAACCGGGTCAGGTGAGCCGAGAGAAAAAGGCCGGGGCTCAGTGCATCCACCGCCGTGGCCGATGAGGCAGAACTCGTACTGGCGGAGAACACGGGACCAAAAAATGTGGTCGGGTTCAGCTGAAAACTCGCTTGCAGGCTCCCGCGCAGGGTGTTGCGGTTTCCGTCTGCCCCGACAGCGGATTGATCTTGTCCGTTTTGGTTGAAAGTGCGCGCGTTCTGGGTCGTGTAGGTGTCGTCCACCTGCGCGGTGAGTATCAGCTTGTTCAAATCCCAATCGACAGCCACTCCGCCGTTGTTGCGAAATCGGTTCAGGTTTACCACGTTTGTGATCGACGGATCGGAGGTCGGGTCTTGGGTGACCGCAAATGCATCGAACAACCGAATCCGGAAGTCCCCGATCCCGATTGCCCAGGTGATTTTTGAATCAGGGGCCAGCGTGAGCGTGAAACGATCGCCCGCGTTCCCAACCAGGTTCTCGGTGTAAGAAGCGCCGAGCGTCAGGTAAACCTGATTGCTGGCCGTGACCGGCCAAAACAGGCTCATATCGAGGTTTTCCGACAGCCGCAGCAGGGAAGTGGACCCCCCGTTGGATACGCCCGCGTTGTCCACGTAATCCAGCGAGACGCCTGCGGTCAGGTTGCCTTGCACGGGTCCCAGCCGGAACAGTGAATTCTCGGGATTTGGGTCAAATTGCGTCGTCAGCGAGCGAGCAAGTGAGGCCCGAACGGGCTCTTGCGCGTTGCCCGGGATGACGGCGAACAGCAAAACGTGGGCGGCGAGCAGGCAGGTTGCTGCAAAGAGGGTACTCGGAACCAAAAACAGTCTCATCTTTAACTTGAAGGCTCTACTCAGCCGTGCAAATCGCCAAGCCTCATCCGTATCGGCGTAGATCACGGTTCCCAGCGTCATCTCCCGCTGGCAGGCCGACCCGGTGCACCGGCCGGAGCGCGATCCTGGCGATCGCGCACGCCCTGCAATTCTACCGGCCTTTGGCAAAAAGCATCGTGTGAAGCGTTTTGAGCACGATCGCGCAATCAAGCACCATGGAGTAATGACGGATGTAGTAGAGATCGTATTTGAGTTTTTCTTCAGCATCTTCGCTGCTGGCACCGTAGGAATAGTTGACCTGGGCCCATCCCGTGATGCCCGGCCGAACCAGGTGGCGGTAACTGTAAAAGGGTATGCTGCCGGCGTATTGTTCCACGCACTTCACCCATTCGGCCCGGGGCCCGATGAGGCTCATGTCGCCCCGGAGGACATTCCATAACTGGGGAAGCTCATCCAGTCGGGTGCGGCGAAGAAAGCGGCCGATTCGCGTCAGGCGCGGATCCCGTTCAGCCGTGTACAGCGCCCCCGCGTCCGCCCCGACCCGCATCGAACGGAACTTAAACAAGGTAAACGGACGACTGTCTCGCCCGATCCGGGTCTGTCTGAAGATGGCAGGGCCGGCGCTCTCACAACGAACGATCATTGCCACCAGGATCAGCAGCGGACTCAGCACCACCAGGGCAACCGTGGCGCTCAGGAGGTCAAACAACCGCTTCACCTGATCGTAAATTGAATCCCGGGCTAAGAGCGATTCACGGGCAAAGGCCCACCACGCTTCAATGCTTTGTACCGGCACCTGCCGCCAAAAACATTCGTGGAACGATTCCAATGTGAACACCGGAATGTGGCGGAAGTGCACGTAGGCCAGGAACTGCCCCAGCTGCGGGTCCAGGCTGGAGGGATTGAAGCCGACAATCACGCCATCGGCTTCCGCATTCAGGTGCGGCAACGACTCGTCGAAGTTCACGAACGTGCGGAGTTGCTGGCCCATGCGCCGGCTCCGGTAAAGCGCTTCGAAGCGGCCCGCCGTGGACCGAACGGCCAAAAGAATGAAGTGACGCTGGGAATGATGCACGTTCAGCGCCTGGGTCACCCAGCGGCGCACGGCCAGGGTGTAAATCCCGAATGCAGAGAAGGCCAGAAAAAAGAAAAACCGGCTCGGTTGGATGGATGGTCCAAAAGTTAACAAGCCGTACACGATGATGGCGGATGCCATGAGGGCCAGCAACAGCCCGAGCAGGTGCTCAACCGAATAGGCAAGGCTGAGCATGTCGGTGCGCCGGTTGTATCCGCCGATCACGTGCATGGTCAATGCCGCCACCAGCGCAGGCACAATCATCATCTGCCAGATAATCTGGCCAGGTGTGCCGATCGCCACAGTCCGGATCTCCGACGCAATCAAGAAAATGGCCGGCCAGGCCAGCAAATCGCTAAGGAGCAATGTGATGGCGGGAAGCCAGCTGGTGTTCCAGCTGAGCGTTGCCCTCCTTTCCTGGGCATTCAGCTCATCAATCCTCAAAGCGATGCTTGATCCACTTCCTGTGTACGTAGGCATAATTCCCCCCTTAACAAGCCGTCAAACTCCTGGAGCTAGCAGCGGGTTGCTGCATTGACAAGTTAAACGAACCAAAACTGGTTTATAATTTCGATAGTCCCACATACGGCAATAGCAGTGGTGTCAGGTAAAATTAAAGCTCTACAAATTCCGCTTTTTCGAGGAGGAACCTGCCACTTTAGAGGCCTTAACCAAGCCCGGACGAAAGAACCAGCGAGCGGTACATCGTGTGGTATTCCGCCCGTAAGGTTTCCCAACCAAACCGGTGCAAGGCGGCGGCACTCAGCGTGCAACGCTGCACCGCGGTACTCTTGCCCCGCTGGAGGCAGGTTTTCAGCGCTGCAACCAGCGAGTTCTTTTCCGGCCGGGCCACAGGCAGCCCGTGCGTTGCTAAAAAGGTTGCCCAAGGCGTTTGTACGGTCGTCAGGACCGGGGTCCCGGCCTGGCACGCTTCGAGGATGGCCAGCCCGAAGTTCTCCGAATGGGTAGGCAGGCAGAACAGGTCGGCCGCCTGGAGGTAAGTCCATTTGGCTTCGCCCCAGACGGCGGGCAACCAGTCTATGGGTGGCAGAACCGTCCGCGCTTTGGCACCGAAGGCGTGAAGCCGGCGGGTGTAGGCGGCCGGGCCGTCTCCGACCACCACGAGCCGATGCCGCTCTCCGTCTAACCGCAGCTCGGCGAGCGCTGCCAAAAGCAGGTGCAGCCCCTTCTTCGGGTGCAGCCGCGAAAGGTAAAGGAACACAAACTCCTCTTCCGGCCACCCCAGGGCTGCCCGAGCTTGCGCGTAACTCACTCCCTGCGTGGAACTAGCGCCCAGAGGCAGGCTCACGATGGGCGGCTTCAGCCGAAACCGGTGCAGGTGCCGCGCTTCGATCTCGCTGGTCGCGAGCAAGCGGGCGGCGGCGTTCAGAAAGGATCTTTCCCTCAGGTAATAGTAGGGCCACTTTTTCCACCAGCGGTGGCGCCAGGCCCAGGGTTCCAGCATGCCATGGGGTGACACGACGAAAGGCAAACGGTGCGCCGCGCACTCCCGGGCCAACGCCTGAAAATGCGGTTGCCAGAGCCCATGAAAATGAACCGCCTGCAAGCCCGTGATCGAACTTGGGTCCACCTGGATTTCAATTCCGTCCGCACTGAGGTGCTGGACCATGCCGTCGATGGCCGCTTCCAGGCCTCCGATGCGCTGTGCGGGCGGCGGGCGGAAATAGCCGATGATCATGGGCGTTCCATTGCCTCCGTAAGCGCGCTCGCGTAGGCCTTGACGTACTCCTGGGCCATTCGCTCAAGGGAATATTGCCCCGTGGCGAGCTCGCGGCCCCGCTCGCCAATCTCGGCGCGCTGCCGTGGATCGGCCAGGACGTTTTCCCAACCCGGTGGGTCCGTCTGGAGGACGCGTGCAATCTGGAGGAACTTCAGGTCTTCATACAGGTTCGGCGTGACCACGCACGGCAGGCCCGCCGCCAGCGCTTCCAGCACGGCCAGGGGTAATCCCTCGTACGCGGCGGTGTGCAGAAAAAAATCGGCCGCCGCATAATACGGAAGGACGTCATCGGTCCAGCCTGGGGTAATCAGGGCGGAGGCGATCGCGAGCCGGCCGGCGGTCCGGTCCCATTCCACTCGCAAAGGGCCGTCCCCGACCCAGCAGAAGGCGGCCTCCGGGCAACGAGCGCGGACGAGGGCCGCCTGCTCGAGGAACAGCAGGGGCCGCTTCTGGTCGACCATGCGCCCGACGCCGAGGCCAAGCAATTGACCGTCGTTCAAGCCCAGCCGGGCGCGCGTAGTCCGCCGAAGCACCAGCAACTCCGCGCGGCTGGGGATGCGAACGCCGTTCTCGATGAGACCGATGTTGGCTTGCAAGCCCAAAAACCGTTGCAAATCCACGAAACGGCTCGCGCCTATTGCGATTAACCGACCTGGGTACTGCCTCAGAACCAACCGGGCCACCGCATCGCGGGTGCTGCCGAAGCGGGCGCGAAGGTAACGGGCCGTCTGGGTCACGTGAATGGTGCAAACCGAGGGCCGACCCGCAAAGCAGGTGGCCAGGACAAGGTCCAGGCCGTCTTCGAGGTTTTGCTTATTGAGGTGAATGACGTCCGCTTGCAACCCGGCCCAGCTGGCTGCGACCCTTCTCGCAGAAAGGATGTCACAAGCATCGCTGAAAGACCGGAGCCGGCGGTCGTACGTGTTCTTGTACGCATCCCGATGCACCTGGCCGAAGCCGGCGAACTTTTGGGTCAGCTCGTCCATCCTCGGGTGAGCGGAGGCCCACAACGTCACGTCATGCCCCGCCGATTGCAGCGTCTGGCCGAGCGTGAGGAGAAAAAGCTCGCCGCCGCCGCGGGAGCCAGAGCTGGACGAGACCAAAAGGATGTGCATGCGTCAACGGGAGAACTCAGAGAGCACCGCGGCCCACTTCTCCGCCCCACGGTCCGGCGTCCACCCCGCGGCAAGCTGGCGCGAAGCCGCCCCGTACGACGCCAGCCTGGCCGGTTCACGTGCGAGGCATCCCATGGCCGCGGCCAGTGCGGCACTTTCCCCGACTGGAAAAATCAGCCCGTTGACGCCGGGCTGAACCAGGTCCAGACCCGCCCCAACTGCATCCGAGCAAATGATCGGCAGACCCGCCCCGAGCGCTTGATTGATCACCACGCCCCACCCGTCGTACCTGCTGGGGAGGATGAAGGCGTGCGCCTGCTCAAACAATTCCGGCAGGCGTTTCGGATCAATAAATCCCTCGTAATCGATGCGCGCGCGGCTCTCGGTGGAAACGCCGTCGAGCATTTGCTCCAGATCAGCGCGACGGCCGGCAAGGCGCAGTCGAACCCGCACGCCTTCCCGCACCAGGCGGTCAAACGCTTGCAGGAGCACGTCGACGCCCTTGCGGGCGATCATCTGGCCGCAAAACAGAAAGACGACCTCTTCGGTGGCGGCAGGAAAATGGTTCGGCCGGCACCGGAACGCATCCAGGTCGCAATGGTAAGGTACGTTGAAGCACCGCAGACCGGGAAACCGTTCCCGGTAGGACCGTTGTGCGCGGGTGCCGATCGCGACAACTGCGTCGGCCTGCCCGATCGGGTCTGAAAGCAGCCGTTGTGCCCGGGCACGCCAGGTGGCACCCTGATCCCGCAGGGCTTCCGCCCAGAACAGCAGGGTCTGGCGCGGGCGCCGGAACCGGAGCAAAGCTTGCGCCAAGGAGGAGGTAAGGGAGTTCAACACCAGGAACCGGTGGCGGGCCAGTCGGGGGGCCATGGTCACCACGTGAAAACGAGCTCCCGCCAGGGTGAGCCAAAACCCCGGCAGGATGGTTTCATACGGTTCCAACGGCTGCTCGGGCCAGGGGGAATCCGGCGCCCGGGCTTCCAGGTAATACACCTGCAGCTTGGTGTCCATTCGGCTGGCCCAGGCGCGGAACAGGTCCTTCTGGTAAGGCGAGGGCACGACGGAAACAACTCCAACATCGTAGGCAGGCATGGGTTCCTCCGCAAAACCGGGAAGGCTGGTTGCTACCGCGTCAGGGCGGGACGTCGTCCGGGCGCAGCAAGGGATGCATCCGCCCGGGGTCGGCGGGTGAGCAGGGCGGCAAGGACCGTGGCGGCAAGCGTCGGCAGGATCGCCACGCTGAAAACGTAAAGGCTGCGCATGGAGATCGCGATGGCCAGAAAGCCGGAAGCATAGATCAGCAAACCCAGGCCGGAGGAAAGTCCCACGGTAAAGCGGCCCCACCATCCGGTCACGGCTCCGAAGAAGAAGCCGGCAAAGACCACTGCAAAAGGTCCTCCGGCCATGTAAGACTCGCCGATAAACGTGGACGAGATGGTCATTTCCGGTCCCACGTTGAGCGCGTCTTCCATGGATAAGCTCAACCCTTCCGGCTTGCCCGGCCAGAGCGCCCGGGGAATCGGGTGGGTGAGCGCCACGTAAGGGACTTCCAGCCCTAAGAAAGGGTGCGCCTCCGGAAACACGTCGGAAAGCAGGGCCACGTTCACCAGGTTAAGGTCGACGTAAAAGCTCTCCGGTTCCCTCTGGGCAAAATTTAACTTCGGCCTGGCGTGTTCCGTTTTCCAGTTCTGGACGTAAGCCTTCAGCCCAATCGTGCGGGTTTCCAGCATGACCTTGGAACTTTCATAAAAACCCACCAGCCCGCACAGGCACAGGATGCCGAATTCCAGCATTCGCCGGCGGGTAAGGTTCAAGCTGTAAGCGATCAGGAACGTAATGATGTAAGCGGCAAGGACATTGCGGGTGGAGCTGGCCAAGCCCGAAAAGAGGCAGAAGGCATAAACCAACCCTACCGGGACCCAGGTGGTGACACGGTACTTTTCCCGTTCCGAAAGGATGAGCCCGGCAAGCGGCGGAACCAGGTTGATCATGGCGCCGACCTCGTTCAACAAGGCCCGGAAATCGCCGTACCGGCCTCGGCCCCAGGGCTGGGTGAAACGCGGTCCCATCATCCGATCGATCATCGTCACTACGTTGAAATTGACGGCCAGCAGCATGTAAAATGTCCCCAGAAAAAAACTTAGCCAGAAAACCGTGAGCAAGACCCGCGGCGGCGTCGGACGCCGCACGAGATTTTCCAGAAACCGGGGTGCAGGCGGCGCGAGGTGACGGCCGATGGCCATGGCCGCGAAGGCGAGGAGCGCCAACCGGCAAGCGTGCAGCATGGAAGGCGTGGTCACCATCTGGTCCACGGCGGGCTGCGGCAGGAGGAACTCGAAAAAGGTAAGGGCGTAAAGGGCGAAAAACGCCACAATGTCGGGACGAAGGATGGAGCGCCAATTCCGGGTGAGTTCATAGCCGGCGGAGGCCACAAAGGTGCCTCCGACCAGCAGCGCGGCGCGCGAGGCCACCTGCGTGGGGGAATTGCCAGCCAACAGAATGAACGCGACGCTCAATCCTGCGATCCAGATGGCGGTCGCCCCGCCGTTTGGCCGGGACGACAAATCCTTGGCGTCAATCATGGTGCTTGAGGTTGAGCCAGGGTGGACCGGAGCGCCTGTCGGGATGAGTCATACAATATTTGGGCGGGTGCCCGCCAGGAATAATCACCCGAAACCCGGCGGGGGTGCTCGGCCCAGAACAGCAATTCCTGCGCCAGCGCTCCCGAATCTCTCGCCGGGAAAATCGACCCGTTTGCGCGGTGCTGCAGCAGGTCCTTTGCGCCTACGGCATCACTGACCACGCAGGGCAGACCGCAGGCCAGCGCCTGCACCACCACCAAACCGAAACCTTCCTCCAGCG
This sequence comes from Chthoniobacterales bacterium, assembly GCA_036401335.1. GTDB lineage: Bacteria > Verrucomicrobiota > Verrucomicrobiia > Chthoniobacterales > JAFAMB01 > DASWVC01. The sequence continues at coordinate 65,437 of DASWVC010000293.1, read as the reverse complement.
AAGGCAGCACCAGAACCGAGGCCTGCCGCATTTCCGCCGCCAACCTGGCCTGGGTCACCGCGCCACAAAACTCGACCGGCGTTCGTCCAAGGTACGTCCGCAGGTCCGGCCGGGCTTCATCCGCTACGGCGCCGACGACTTTCAGGGACCACTCCGGCCGGCCCACCTGTCCCAGTGCCGCCAGGAGCGTCACCAGGCCCTTTCGCAAACTAACCTGGCCGGCAAAAAGCAGGCGGAGCGGTCCGCGGGGAGGTGATTCCGGAGCGGCGTAGAACACGTCCGGTGCTGCCCCGTACGGCACGACCCAGATTCGATCCGCAGCAACCCCGGCCCGGATGAGTTGGTCCCGCACCAGGGTGGAGGCCGCGCAGTGCCAGTCGGCCAGCGCGTATTCGTGTTCTTCGCGGCGCCAGAAATCTTCGTCGTAAACGGTGGTTTCCTGAACCGAAAGGCCAATGCGCTCGTACTCGGGCCGCATCACGGCCACCCAATGCCGAGACGGGCCGGTTGCGTGGTTGAGTACGGCTCGCACGCCGCGTTGCCTGGCGGAGCGAAAAGTCGCCCAGGCTTGCCCGGGCATGGCATGGACGAAATCGTGGCGCCCGTCCAGATGGCGGCCGACCCATTCGTCAAAATGACGGTCTTGCCAGCGGAAAAGCGTCCGTGACCGCGGCCGTAAACGCTCCGGCAGCTTCAACAGGCCGTAAGTGACCAACGTCCTGGCACTGTGGGTCGCGATGGGCTCCGGATGCGGCTGCGGGAGCCGCCAACGGGGGTACCCGGAGTAGTACGCCAACGGGCAACCGAGGGTGCCAAGGGCCTGTGCCAGCGGGTAAAGGTGGCATGGATTGGTTGCAGCAAATCCTACGTTTAACATCTGGACCCAACTCCGCCCGGAAGAGGCGTCCTGCCTGCCCTCACCGAAACCCGAACGCGGACCCCCGACGTAACCCGAGTTCATCGGCTTGTCAAAGGCGGCGCCTTCCCCGGGGCAGCGGGGCACCACGGAACACCGGCCTTAATGGGGTGGCAATCGACGCCAAAGTTGGAACTGGCCGGCGGTAAACGGATGCCGGAAACGGCGGTAGCGCCTGGCCAGAAGCAAGCCGTCCAGAATGCCCTTCGCCAAAGCCGGCCGTCGCAACCGGAGGAAAAGCAGAACCCGGCCGGCAAACGTCCGGGCCTGCTGCCACGGCAGCAGCGGAGCCGGCACAAACCAGGCGTTCCACCAGAACGCATTGCGAGAGCCGTAATAATCCATCCGGGCCCAATTTCTTCCCTGGCTGGAAGCGGTGTGATGAATGGTCAACCCGGGAAAATGGAAGCAGCGCCAGCCCCGGGTCCAGCCGCGAGCCGCCAACTCTGGTTCTTCCCCTTGATGGATGATTTCCTCCCGGTAGCCGCCCAGACCCAGGAAATGGGGCAGGTTCATCAGGTGCCCGCACCCGATGAATGCCCGGACGGGGTAAGGGTCGGGCCCCGTGGCGGGGCTCTCATAGGCGTTCCGGGCAGGGTTGTAGACGGTGAAACCAAGGCAGAGGAGGTCCGGTTGCCCTTCCGCGAAGGCTACGGCCCTGGCCAGTGAACCTTCCGCCGGGTAGGAATCGTCGTCGAGGCTCAGGAGGTACTTGGTCCGGGCATTCTTTGCCAGTTGGTTGCGGCGCACCACCAGCCCGGCAGGTCTGTCGAAACGTTGGAGGTTGAACGGGCCGGGCCAGAAGTCGAGTGCAAACGGGCAAGGCGTCCGGGAACCGTCATCAATCACCTGCAGCAGCAGGCGGCCAAAGCCGGCTGCCACGAGCCGGCGCAGGGTTGCCTCGAGGTCTGGCCAACGGTCCTTCGTGCTGATCCCGACCGTGACCCACGACGCGAGGTCGTCGATTTCTTCGCTCATGTTCTTGCCGCCGGGTCCGCGGCCAGCGGTTGGCCTGCCTTCGGCCGTTTCCAACGGGCCCAGGCAGCCAGGACCGGGAACGCGAGCAAAAACCGCCACCGGCCCAACGCGACGTGCCAACGCCAGGTCAGGGCATACAACCTGAACCCCTCCGCCCAGCGCCCCGCACGCAGGGCGGCAAGGGCGGGTGGACGCACCGCCCGGGTGATCAATTGCCAGCGCGCTCGGCGCCGTGCCTGCCCCCCGGGGTACCGGCCTTCCGTTTCTTCGCTGATGAGGTGGCCCACGCCGGTCAGCGTTCCCTGGAGGTTCGAGACCAAGGTGGACGGGTGCCGCCGGTAGCCGAACGTTGCCGGAGCCTGGACCCACACGAAGCCCGGTTCGCCTCCAAGGTGGATGGCCAGGTCAAGGTCTTCCGCGTTCATGCGTTCAGTTTCGAACCTGGGGCCGATGTCTCGCCGGACCAGCAGGGAGGAGGCGCCCAGCCAGATGGGCCAACCGGCCGATGCAAGGTAGTCGGGGAACGTGCGGGTGGCCAGGGGCCCGCGAGCTGCCCGGGCCAGTTCGGCCTCGTCCTCGAACCAGAACGGCGCTCCAATCACCATGCTGGGCGGGGGATCCGTGCACAGCAGCGCCCGGTACACCGCCAGCGTCCAGGGAAGCCAGACGTCGTCGCTGTCGAGGAATGCGACGTAAGGCGCGGTCGCCTGATCCCAACCCAGGTTTCGGGCGCGGCCAGGTCCCGCGTGGTCCTGACGCAGGAAACGCACCGGCCGCTTCCAGCCGCCCACCACCTCTTCAGTGCCGTCGCTCGACCCGTCATCCACGACGATAATCTCCAGATCTCCGGCCGCCGTCGACGGCAGCGAGGCAAGCGCGCGGGCCAGGAGTTTCGCGCGGTTGAACGTCGGGATCACCACCGAAAGTTCGGGCATGCCAAACCGCCTACCGCACCCTGAGGCCGTTTGCCAGCAGTCGTTTCCCCCAAGCCATGCCCGGATGGTCGCCCGGTTCGTCGGTCCGTCCCGGTTGCTCCGACGGAGCGTTCCGGCGGCGGGACGTCCGCCCGGACATTTCAGTTGACGGGCGGGTGCCCCTGCTTAGCAGTTCTGCACAAACGCAGCCTGCCCGCCGCAACGACGAGGCAGGTAAGTTGAAGAAATGATCCATGCCCTGCGACTTCAAGATTCATTCCATCTGTGTGGTCAAAAACGAGGGCGACGTGATCGGAGCCTGCCTCAACGCGGCCGCGCGATGGTCGGACCGCATCATCGTTTACGACGGCCAGAGTGAGGACGATACCTGGGACGTGGTCTGCAGCATGGCAAGCGAGAAAATCATTCCGTGGAAACGGGATGGCAAGGTGTTCCAGGAAAGCTTGCGGGCCGAAGTCTTCAACGCATTTCGTGAGGGTGCCCGGCCGGGCGACTGGTGGTGCCACCTTGATGCCGACGAGTTTTACCTTGAAAACCCGCGGGCGTTCCTCGCCCGGGTGCGCCCTCCTGAACACGTAGTCTGGGGCGTCGCCGTGGAATTCTACCTGACCGAGCAGGACGTCAGCCCCGGGTACCAGCTTCGGCCGGAGGTGCCGCCGGCTGACCTTGAACGCCTGCAGTTTTACGCGGTGACAAATTCCGAGCCCCGTTTTTTCCGTGACCGCAAACGGCTGACCTGGCCCAACCACACCGGCTGGCCGGTTAACCTGGGGCCCGTTCATCCACGAAGGTTGCTCTACAAGCATTACAAGTACCGTTCGCCGGAGCAGATGCAGCGGCGTCTGGCAACCAGGCTGCGCTCCGTTGCGGGGGGGTTCAGCGGCTGGGAACATGCCCGGACTGATGATTGGCATGACAAAATCCATCCCTCCGGGTCCCTGCAACGGCTCACGGCGGCAGGGCCGCAATACGACGAACGCCTGCTGCCGCAGCACCTGGACCCGCTGGTGAAACGGATGGCCAAACGGTACTTGCACCAGTTGGGGATACTGCCGTGAATGCGCGTTCGCTTCTTTGGGTTGGGCGGTGATGAACTTAGGGACGCAACCATTCGCCGTCGTACTGTTGATCGGACCAAACCCGGTGGAAATCGAGCGGGCACGGGACCTGGCCGAAGCCCTGGAAGCCTTCGAAGGCGGCCGATTCAACCTTGTCCTGGTCGATGACGACCTCAAGGGCCGTCCGCTCATCCAGCGAATTGCGCCCGGCCTCGGCTCCCGCGTGACCATGCTGCCCAACCCGCGGCGTGGCCGGGGTTCGGGTTGGGGCTCCGGCGCAGCAGCGGGCGTGCTGGCCGGCTTGCGCCGGGTGGTCGCCAGTTCTGAGGTGAGTTTCGTGCTGAAGCTCGACACCGATTCCCTCGTGATCGGTGCGTGCGCAAACCGCATCCGGGCGAAATTCGCCGCCACTCCCGGAGCGGGCATCCTGGGAGCCTACCAATTCAGCCCGGCCCGGATGAAAGACCGCACCTCAACCCCTGCGCTGGAAAAACTGCTGCGGCAATTCAGCGTCTGGCGTCGAACGCCGGCCGGCGGCCCAGCGCTCCAGTTGGCGTTCTGGGGCCGCTACGGACGGATTCGGAACGTCCTGCGGCGGGCGTTGCTGAACGGCTACCGCCTCGGCGAGCACTGCTCAGGCGGAGGTTACGCCGTGTCGGCTGAGTGTTTGCAAGCCCTGCACCGGGAAGGGTACCTCGACGATCCAACGCTCTGGCTGCAGGCCCCGTTGGGCGAAGACGCCATCGTAGCGTTGCTTGCAGCCGCCGCCGGCTATGGACTGGAACCCTTCGACCAGGCCGGTGACGTGTTCGCGGTGCGCCACCTTGGCCTGCCGGACGCACCCGACCGCCTCGTCGCACAAGGCCGCAGCGTGATTCACAGCGTCAAGGATCACGGAGACCGGCGCGAGGCGGACATTCGCACCTTCTTCAAGAGCCGCCGGCCTCCTCGGGGAGGCGGCTCGCCGTGAATCCACACGCCGTTACGGCGACACCTTCTTCTGGCCGCTCACAAAGGCATTCAGCTGCGCCCAAAGCAGCAGCATGATCGTTTTGCCATCCTGGATCTCACCCCGCTCAACCTTCGCCAGGGCGTCCTCGAGCCTCATTTCGATAACTTCGATTTCTTCCCCCTCGTCGAGCCTGCCCGCGCTTACCCCGGGCGGCGTCTCGTACTCCGCCACAAAGAAGTGCAGCTTTTCGGTGACGGACCCGGGGCTCATGTAGGCCTCCATGACCTTTTTCACCGGGCCCACCTCTACCCCCAGCTCTTCCTGCGCCTCCCGCCGAATGGCGGCCTCCGGCAAGTCGCCGTCCAGAAGCCCCGCGCACGCCTCGATCAGCATGCCGTCAGCGCAACCATTCACGTAGGCCGGAAGCCGGAACTGCCGGGTCAGCAGCACCGTTCCGCGCCGCCGATGGAACAGGAGGATGGTGGCGCCGTTGCCCCGATCGTAGGTTTCGCGGCTGACCGTCTTCCAACCCCCGTTCCGCAGGCGGTAGTCGAACGTCGTCTTCTTGAGCACGTACCAGTCGGCGGAAAGCACCTTTACCTCCCGGATGCGCACACGTTCTGATGGGTTCATACGGCTAAGATCCTCTGCTCACGTTGGTAGCTAAACATGCGGCCGGGCCGCCACCGGCACCTCGTCGACGTGGAAGTACACCGGCAGGCCGTGCTCGCGTGCCAACCGGACATCCTGGTCAGCACCCTTCGACTCCCCGGGAACCCGCAGCACCGCATCGCAACGCGCAATCAAGCGCCGGGCGACCGGGTAGAGAAAATCCTGGTGCACGCCGTCGGCAATGTGGGTACCGCCCGCCGCGTGGATCAGGGGCAGGGCGACCCACTCGCCAATCATGGGGATGTGCCCGGCACGCCAGAGCGGCAGGGCATGAGCTTCCAACGCACGCAAATTGTCGGAGAGCCGGACTGGGTCGTCTCCAGACCCGGACCGAAACGGGCCGGCAATCAGGATGGTCAGAGGACGATGGGGAGGCATATTCATAAAACGGAATTGTTGGCACTTGCTCAAGCAGTTGCTGCACGTGAAGCAGGCATGATCGGCAGCTTTCGTGAAAAATCAAGCTTATTCATGCAACTTCGTGCAACCTCCCCGAAAATTCGTGCGAACGATGCGCTGCTGCCCTAGACTGAACCCATGCTCACGAGCCAACGCAAGAACCTCATTCTTGACCGACTCCAGCGGGACGGGCAGTTCGTTGCCAAGACGTTCAGCCAGGAACTCCGGCTTTCGGAGGATACCATCCGTCGTGACCTGCGCGAGCTTGCAAGCGAGGGCCGCCTGCAGCGGGTTCACGGGGGGGCGTTGCCAGCCTCGCCCGCCGTGGCCGATTTTGCGGGCCGGCAGCGGTTGGGAATGGAGGGCAAAACCGCCATAGGCCGGGCTGCGGCGGCGTTGGTGCAGCCTGGGCAGGTCGTCATCCTCGACGGCGGCACCACGGCGGTACAGTTGGCCCGGCACTTGGCCCCCAACCTTCGGGCCACGGTCGTGACCCACAGCCCTTCGGTTGCCGTGGCGCTGGTGGCCCACCGCCATGTGGAAGTGGTGCTGTTGGGGGGACGCCTTTTCAAACATTCAATCGTTGCCGTTGGTGCCGCGGTGATCGAGGCGGCTGCCCAGGTGCGGGCCGACGTCTTTTTCATGGGCGTTACCGGCATTCATCCGGAGGCGGGGCTGTCCACCGGTGACCTGGAGGAGGCGCACGTCAAGCGGGCCCTGAGCCGGCGGGCGGCCGAGACGATCGTGCTGGCCTCAAGCGAGAAGCTCCATGCCGCTTCCGCGTACGTCATCGCGCCCCTGAACGAGGTCAGCGGCATGGTGGTCGAGGTTGATGCCCCGGAGGACCTGATTGCACCGTTCAAACGCGCGGGCCTCACCGTTACCCGAGCCTGATGCGTTGACGCGGGCCGCCAACGCCGCGCTGGCGAGAACAAAAACGGGCGAGCACGCAGGAGACCCCCGCACCGCCCAAAAGTTCTACGGTCGTGCCCTCCGGGCCCGTAACTCGTCGTAAAGCGCCACGAGTGCGTCGTTGCGCTTTTCAAGGTCGTACTCCGCCTCGACGTAGGCCCGGCCGCGCTGGCCCATTTCGGGCCAGGTGCCTGGACGTTGCAAAAGGGTGGTTAGACAGGCGGCGAGGGCGTCTGCATCCCGCTCCGGCACCAGAAAGCCGGACTCATTCTCCAAGATGCCTTCCGGAAAGCCATTGTGCCGGCTGCACACCACCGGCAGCCCCATGGCTTGGGCTTCCTGCAGCACCATGCCCTGACCTTCAATGTCTCCGTTGGCAGCTTCCACGCTGGACAGGACAAACAGGTGGGAGCGGGCATAAATTTCCCGTACCTCAGGGTCGGTGCGCCAGCCCAGCAACCTGACCCTGCCGTTAAGTCCAAGCCCGTTCAGCAGCCGTTCCAACGGTTTCCGTTGATCGCCGTCGCCGACAATGTTGTACTCCAGCAAAGGAAAGCGCGCCGCCAGTTTGGCAAACGCACGAATTGAGTACTCAAGCCCCTTTTTCTCGGTTAGCCGCGCCACCGTCACCAGTCGGACGGCGCCCGTCTCGTCCGGAACCCGTGCGGTAAAGCTGAACTTTTTCAGGTCGGTGCCCAACTTAAACAGGTGGATCCTGGGGGCCGGACACCCTGCGCTCACCAAGCGGTTGCGGATAAACTGGCTGGAGCATGTAAAGGCATCACCATCCCGGAAAAGGTTTTTGTACACCTCCGGGCCGCGCTCCCGGACAAACGACGAAATGTCGTAGCCGTGAAAGGTGGTCAGCAAAGGTGCGGCCGTGAGACCGAGTTGGCGCACCGTGTCGCCGATCACGCCGGAAGGCCCGAAATGGCAGTGCACGACGGCGTAAGCCGGCCGGCCGATAAAGGGGCGCATCTGGTTGAGCACCCGGAGGTTCAGCGCCTGCCGGCCGAAGCGCCTCGGGTCCAACGCCCGGAAGATGCGGAGTTGCCCGCGCGACATCGCGCGGCCGAGGGCGTCCAGGGCTGACAGCAGGCGAGCGGTACGGTGGGGGCTCACGTGCAGGTAAAAGGTGCGCTCCACGAGCCGGAAGCGGGTCACGTCCGGATGCGGGCCGCTCCCGGTATCCCGCCACTGGGCGAACACGTCGACTTGATGGCCGCGTTGCAGAAGGCCCGTGATCTGATTCAGAATAAAGGTTTCCGAAGCAATGGGGAATCCCGCAACGATAAACGCGATCTGCATGGCGGGTGCCGCTACGGGCGTGCCGTCGGGCTTTGGATTTTGCGCGGAGAACCATCCAACCGGCCCCGGGCGGCAGCGTGCATCCGGCGAACGAAGAAGGCCACTTCTGGACCGAAACCCTGCGCGAGCAGTTTTTCCGGCCAGGAAGCGGAACGCCCGTAGCGACGGCGGCAAAGGCGGGCGAGGTACATCCAGCGGCGGGCTTCCTCGCGGTAGGCCCGGGCTTCCCGGCCACGGGCATCGTGGTAGAACATCCAGGCCACGTACAAGGCCATGTCCCCAATGGCGGGACGGTGTTGCGAAGGGAGTTTGCGGTAACACCGGTGAAGGTACCAGCGACGGTACGGGGCCTGCGCAAGGGTCGGACGCGAGCGCGTCAGGGAAGCCCCGTGCTTGGTCCAGGTGGCCAACGGTTCGTCGACGTAATTGAAAGCGATTCCGGTGGCGGCCAGCCGTGCCAGCAAGTCCCGGTCTTCGCTAAACCGCATCTGGTCGACAAAGCCGCCGGCCTCAACCAACAACCGTCGCGGAACGACCATGGCATCGAAGTGGATGAACGTACGGATCATGAATCCGACGAGATCCGCATGGGCAGCGATTTCCGGGAACCGAAGCACGTAATCCGCCTCGGCGTGGTCGAGGTGAACGATCCGGAGGGCGCAAACCGTTCCATGCCGATCCGAGTCCAAGGCCCGGCTCATTTTCTCCACGAAGAGCGGTTCCACCCCGTCGTCGGCATCGTGGTAGTGCAGGAACGGTTTACCGGCTGCTTCCAGCAGGCGATTCCGGGCAAATCCCGGACCGCGTGTGGCCTTGCCTCGTAACACCCTCGCGCCAAGGGCCTCAGCGACGGCAGCCGAACCGTCCGCGCTGTGGTCATCGTAGACAATGATTTCCGCAAAGGGCACGGTCTGCCGGTGGATCTGGTCGAACAAACCCGGCAGAAAACGGGCCGAGTTATAACAGGGAATCAAAAGGGAAATCGGTTTGGTCATCAGATCGCGGGGTTGCGCCATGCTTATCCCAGCACGCGTCGACTCGATCGCACCTGCCTGGGTGAACGGTGCCTTCAGTCGCTCAGGACCGGCTCGCTTTGGCCAGCCGTTCCGCGGCTGAAAAACCGAGCAACTGAAGGAGCAGCCGGTATTTCCAAGGAGCGGCGGGACCTTCGGGAGTGATCAACCCTTCGCTTCGCCGGGCTTGAAAATACCGCCGAGCCCGTTCCAGATCCTGCACGGCCAGGGAACGGGCCATCTCAAAGCAGGCGATGCCGGCCAGGCGCCGGTACGCTGCGGTTTCTTCACCCTGCGTTCGCAGCCAGTCCAGAAAGCTGCTGATCAGCTGCGTCTTGGATTCGATCACCCCCGCTTTGTCCTTTCGGCACACCGTGTTTTCCGACCAGAGCCGGTAAATAGCTGCCGGCGCATGTACCCGACGGAAGCGGAGGCCCGCCTTGAACGCCCGAAAATAGAGCTCGTATTCCTGGTTGCAGTGAAAGCGCTGGTTCCAGCCATCGATGCGGACCAGCGCCGATTTGCGCCAGAGGCAGCCGCCGGTCTGAGGAAGGTTCCACCGCAGCCATTCCGCCTTCCAATCCAGCGGGTCGGGCAGAACCTGCAGATCCGTCTGCACCGGTTGACCGTTGCTCCAGGTCTCGAAGCGCACCGGGCTGCACAGCACATCGGCACGGGTGCCGGATTCCAGTTGGGCTTCGATTTTGTCTGCAGGCAACGCGTCATCCGCATCCAGAAACTGGATGAACTCACCCGTCGCCGCCTCGATGATCCGGTTGCGCGCCGCGTTGCCGCCTTTGCGTCCCTGCGCGGTGAAGCGAATCTTGGAACCAAACTCCCGGCACAGGCGGGGCGTAGCGTCGAAGGAACCGTCATCCACCACCACCACCTCCTTGTCCGGCCACGACTGGTCAAGGGCGGACTGGATGGTCGCTGTAATCCAGCGTTCGCAGTTGTACACCGGGATGCCAATGGTCACTCTCATTCTTCGTTTAATCCTACCCACAGCCTCCCGAGGTCCGCAAGTGCAGGCGAGGCATCTCCGCCTTCAGACGCCCTCAGCCGTGAGCCTGCCGTTGGCCGACGGTTCCGTGCACTGCGTCCGTCTCCCGCCTCAGCTCCGCGAAAACCTCGTGGCGAAAGCGACGGTTCACCTCAATCTGTTGCCGCGCCCGGTCCTGCAACTCTCCCCTCACTTGTGGGGCCCGGCGCCAGCTCTCTTCCATCTGACCCAGAAGGCGTTCGTTGCCTGCCGCATCCGAAGGCAGCGGCAGCGGGATGACCGGAAGCAGACCTCCGAACGACCGTTGCAGACCGGTGAACTTGAGGGCGTAATACCCTGAGGCCGTCACCGCAACCACCGATACACCCATGGCCAGGGCGAACACCGCGGCATGGTAGGAGGCGGTTACAACCAGCCGGCAGTGGCCGACGGCGTCGAGCACGGACGCAAGGTCGAAAGGCGGTTGGTAGAACGAAACGCTGGTTGAACGCAGGCCCCAGTTTGCCGACAGGTCCGCGCGGGCAATCGGGATGGAAGCCATGGCGGCGCGGTGACGCGCACAGAAATCCGGCAGCCGCGCCGTCAGCGGCACCATCCGCTCAGGGCTGAACCCGGAGTAATAACTGTGTCGGAAACTGATTCCCAACCAGGTGCCAAGGTCTGGAGGGGTGTGCCGTTCCGCCGTTGACAGTGCATCGTCACCCGTCACCCGGACGCGCCCCTGCTCGATGCCCCATTCCTTAAGCTGCCGGGCGGAATCATGGTCGCGCAACCCCACGGCCTGAAAATTACCCATCGCGGAGCGCACGGCGGCGTGGATGCGGGGCCGGTGCAGCGGCCCAACCCCCAGGCCGAAGGCAGCGGCGGGAACCGTCCGGCTGGTCAGCACTTCCAGCGTATTGGCCAGTTTTGTGGCCAGGGAACCGAACGGGTCCGTCAGGTAACCGCCCCCGCACCAAAAGTAGAGATCCACCCGACGGAGGAACCTTAAGAATTGGCGCACCGCTTCCGGGCCGCCTTTCGTAGCGGGCGCGGTCAGGCGCGCGAGCAACGCGGCAGACGGGCGGCTCGTAAAAAGACGGTATTGCTGCGCCAGCCTTCTGGACCGGGGAAACCTGCTCTCCCAGAACCACCCGAGCGCCGCCAGCCGGGACCAGAGGTCGCGGCCCAGGGTAGGAACCGGGCGAACGCCCGGAAGGAGTTCCGCGAGCCGCTCCGGGCGGGAAGCAAAGGTAAACAAGCTGGCTTTCGGCCAGGCCAAGCCGATTTCCTGGCAGGCTGCCGAAAGCATCGCGTAATCGCCGAGGTTAGTGAGCTCAGGATCGCCGTTGTCCACCAGAATGTTCATCTCAGGAGGGGCGCCGCGGGGAGCGGAGGCCCCCGGTGCTTTCGGTAGAGGCTGCGCGTCGTTCGTGCCCGCCGGTCTGCCCGGCAAAGCGGGCCGCTTTCAGATCGTGTCGACGAACGTGCGTTCGGCCCGCTGGTACTGCAGCAGACCGATGCCCAACACAATGACGGTGAGTGCGACGGAGCACAACGTGTTCTGCATCGATTCCGCGGGAGTGCCCAGAAAGGCCGCCCTGAAATTCTCGATCAATGGGGCCACCGGGTTCGCCCAGATCAGCCAGGCAAACTTCGCCGGGATGTGGGAAGCCGGATAGATGATCGGGCTTGCGTACATCCAGATTTGCACGCCGAAGGCGAGCAAATGCACCAGGTCCTGGTATTTGGCCGTAAACGAGGCGAACAGAAGCCCGAACCCGAGCGCAAGCACCCCTGCCTGCAACACCAGGAGCGGCACTGTGACCAGGGCCAGGAGATGGGGGTGGACGGGCGCGCCTGCCACCTTGAAATAAGTGGTGAACGCAATCAGGCTGATCAATTGGACCCCCAACGCAAACAAGTTCGACGTCGTCGTGCTTAACGGCAAAATCAATCGCGGAAAAAACACTTTCGAAAACAGTGCCGAATTGCTCAGAAACGTCATGGAGTTAACGTTGACGCACTGAGAAAAATAGGACCAGATGGTCAACCCGCTGAGGTAAAACAGCATCGGGGGTACGCCGTTGGTCGGCATCTTGGCAACCCCGCCGAAAATGACGGTGAACACCACGGTCGTAAGCAAGGGTTGGATCAGAAACCAGAGCGGGCCGAGCAGCGTTTGTTTGTACTTAACTACGAAATCGCGCCGGACTAACAGCAGGAACAGGTCGCGGAACTCGACCAGGTCCCTCCAGTTCAACTTCAGCCAGCTCTGGCTTGGCCGGATCTCAATCTCGTATTGCTCCTTCGTCTGCATCGATCAACCTCCCTGCGGCCATGCCGCCTCCGGTCATTCTAACAGTGAACGGCCCTGCGCCAACAGCTGCTTTTCCTCCGGCAACAGGTTCGCGTCGGAAGCTTTCTCGAGCAACCGCCTGGCGTCCTCCCGGTTGCCGGAAGCAGCGCGGATCACGCCCGCATAAAGTGCGTCCGACGGGTTCTGGAACGCCTCGGGGCCAATGCCATCCAGGACCCGGACCGCGTCTTCCACGTTTCCTTGCCGGTACAGAATGTAGGCGTAAGTCGTCCCGAATTGCGGGTTTTTGCCTCCATCGGTCTCCCAATCCTCCCTTGCCCATTCACGGAAGGCGTGATTGTCGATGCCGAGCAGCGAACCCAGCATGACCACGTTGTTGCGGGCGTTCCGGTCGTTGTAGTTGAGTTCAAGCATCCGGTTTGCCACGCGGAAAAGCCCGCTCGTGTCTTTATCCTGTTCGTACCATCGCCAGAGCACATGCAAGGCATCCCGCGGAGCGACGGTCCCGTCCGCTGCGGCCCACAAGCTCTTTTCCGCTTCCTTCCGCCATCCCCAGCTGAGTGCAAGGTGATAGAGTGCAGCCGTCCAGTCCGCATGCTTGTCGGCACGGGAGAGGGCGCGCTGCCACTCGTTGGAAGCTTCTGAAATCGTAATGGCGTTGAGTTCGCGTCGGGCTTTCAACTGGTAGGCAATCCGCAAGTACTCGTTTACGCCCCACGCGGGATCCCCTTTGCTCCATTCCTGGAGGCCGGTCCAATCCCGTGCACGCACAAACGTGTCGGCCAACGCCGCTTGGTAAACGGGATCCAGGGCGACGGCAGGGTCAACCTTGGCCCTGCTCGCCCGTGCATCCTCCAGGAGGTTCTTCTCGTTCAACCAACGCACCAATTGTGAGGCCGGCAGGGCCTCCCGCTTGAAACGTTCAAAACAGTTGCCGAGAAGCTCGCGGTACTTCGGCGGATCCGACGCTTGAAACAGGTCCAAGGCCAGGAGGACGTCCTCAAATTGAACCTGCGGCAGGCCCAGCAGGTAGTCAACGTGCCCTCGGGCACGGTCTGGCATTTCGTGAGTGATGTAAAAGGAAGCGAGCAGCCGATGACTTTTCGACGCCAGTTCAGGGCTGCCGGTTAACCTTTCCAGGTCTTCCCGGGCAGCCGCCACCTCTTCCTCACGACCGGAAAAGAGCGTCAGCGCGTCCAGGTTGAAGTGGTCGGCCCCAACCGCTCCCGGAACGTGCACGGCGGCCGAAAAAAATTTCATGGCCTCCGGCCGATCGTTCATGCCAAGCGCCAGGTTGCCGGAATCTCGAAGGAACCGTATTCCACGGCCCGACACGGGCACTTTCTGAAGGGCATTCCGGGCAGTTTCGAACTCGCCGGCCGCAACGGCCGCCTCGGCCACGTTCAGCCAGGCCTCGGCTGAGTGCGGCATGAATTGGGTAATGCGCAGCCGCAGTTTCAGCGACACCTGAGGTGAACTGGGGGCGCTTAGCTGCGCCATCAGGTCAAGGGCTTGCAGGTTCAACGGATTGAGCTGCAATGCCCGCCGGGTGTCGATTTCCGCCTCTTCGAACTTTTTGTTCCGAAACGCCTTCAGCGCAGCGTTGGTCGATTGCTGGCTTTGCCAAAGCCGGTACCGGGTGAGGGGACCGCCCAGAGCCGGACCAGGCAGTGCGCAGCCCATAAGCAGCCCAAGCGCCACGAAACACGGCAACCGTATACGCATAAAGAGCGGGAAGCAGGTCCTTCAAGGTTCAAGGAGCGAAGGATGCACGCGTTTTTCGCCGTGGTCATGGCCGCCCTCGGCCTGCGAAAAACAAAAACCCCCGGAGACGCCGCCGTCTCCGAGGGTATTGACTCAAGACGTCAGGTCCCTTTGCCAGGCTCAGGCGAGCGTCACGGCCCTTCGTCGACCGGTCCGCCGCAGCCAGACTGCACCTAAAACACATGCCGCTAACCCGATCGCCAGTTGGTTCACCTCCGGCACCGGTGTGAACGAGATGTTGCCCAGCCCGAACCCGTGCAAAACCTGGTTCGCCGTAGGGCTGGTGTAGGTAAACACGATCTCATGCGACGGCAGGTTGCCGTACTTCACCCCAACGTTGCCCTCTCCGCTGCCGGCACCAAGGTTAGGAGACATGGCCACACCCCGCACCGTATTTCCCGCAACCACATTGGCCGCGCTGCCGGTCAGGCTCGCCCCGGCCGTGCGAAACGTAATCTGGTCCACAAACCGGTTCGGCATCGAATCGACATCGAACAACGAGAAGTTCACGTTGCTGACTCCCTGCTTGAAGCCGAGGAAATCGATCGTGAACGTCAGTGTCGGGTCGCTGCCACGGCCGGGATTGAAATTTGCCACGGTCGACAGATTGCTGAAGTTGGAACTCAGCCCACCCTGAAAGATGGTATTTGTCACCGCAGGCGTTTGCAGCCCGGCTAAACCGAAGCGATTTGGGCTGACTGCACCGCTTGGCGCAACCGAAACCTCGACCTCGCCACCCCCGACATTGACCAGTTCGGTATAGGAGGAGCCCTGTTTTTGCAGGGTCCCTTGCGCCACCTTATTCCAGTCGAGCGTCACAACGCTGGCACTAGCAGCGACCCCAGACGCTCCCAGGATTGCCGCAACACCCGTTAACCACAATTTCTTCATATGTTGTCCTTGCTTTGAAGGAGACTGTGGGCCCCCCTTATCCACCGGCGAAGGTTAGCAGAGGTCGCACGTTGCGCACCATTAATGATCAAATTTATTTACGTTAGGCTATTAAAGTTATGGTAGTTCAGACGTTCTCCGCCCTTAGCCCGATGCAGTGCCGTGCCGCCTATTGACCTGTTGACGCCTGGGTTCCCGTCGCCATGCCTTTCTCTTCCGGTTGGATCAGCGTGCGCAGCCAGCGTTTTGCGGCCTCCGCTGCTTCTTCAGGCACCGCGTATCCTGCCGCAATCAACTCCAGGGAACGGCGGTCAGCTTCTTTCTTGTGCGCCATCACGTTTCCTAACCGCACCCGCCACGTGTCCGAGTGCAGTTGCTGGTCCGTGTCCCGCACCGCTGAGCCGTCCACAATGAAAAACACGTTAAGCGGACCCGCTTCATCGTCAAAAACTAAATGGCGGACCCGCAGCACTTTGACCGGTGCCGGGAAATCAAAATACCCGGCATCGGCGGTCAATCGCCGACCCGTCGCCGGCAGGCAAATCTCCGGCGCGTGCTGGCTCCGGGCAAAATAGGCCTGCAAACCGGGGTTCCACGTAAAGTAATACCCGATCCAACGGGTGCCCGGCTCGTTTGACCAAGCCATAGCATCCCCCTGATCGCATTGCAGTTGTTGACGCACGGCACTCGAGACGTGGACGACCCGTGCTTCGAGGTGGTCCGGCCACGTTACCGTCCAGGCTGAGGACGCCACGGGCGCCGCCTCCCGGAACCAGTGCCAGCGGACCACTTCCGTCCCCGCCAGAAACACCGCGGCGAAAGCCCCACAGCCGATCACCGACGGCCGGACGGGGCGCGGAGTAGACCGGGGCGCTCCCGGGGAGACAACGGCCGGACGTGCGGCCGGCAACTGCCGCACCAGGAACAAAAGGCCTGCGCAGGCCGCCGCGAAGGCCAGTGTGCCGGTGACGTCGTGCCAGCCTTCGATGCCGGCCTGGCCATTCCGGCTCCCCACGAGCGCAAGCACCAGGATGCGCAAAAGATTGGCCGTCGTAGCCAGGGCTCCACCGGCCAGGACGACGAGGACCCGCCGCCAGCCCCTCCAGGAGGTAAAATCGGACAGAAAAAAGCCGATCATCACCATGGTTTGCAGGCTCTTGATGCCGCTGCAGGCCTCATCGACCCCGATGAAGCCTGCAGTTGTCTCAATCACGTTCCCGCGCTGGTCGGCCGCGACGCCGAGCGCGTTGAGGACTTCCGTCGCAACAAAAGCGCCGAAGTGCATCAGCCCCGTGGTGATTGGGATTTCCAAACGGCCCAGCCACGGCACCCCGGTAAGGGTAAACAGAAGGGGAAAAGCCAACCACCGCGACCAGCGCGGTCCCCCCACGAGGTGGACGAGGAGCAGCGTTTGAACCACGACCAGAGCGGCCAGGACCCAAGCCGCGGGCCGCCAGTCCAGGTTTGCGTCCAGAACGATCCGAAGGGGAAGGTAGAGCAGGGTGAGGAACGCCGTCGCTAAAGCCGTCTGCGGGTCGAGCAGGCCAGCCGGTGGTCCGAGGGCGTGGCGGCGGCGCCCCAACAGGATGAGCGTCAGGACCGGCACCGCCCAGCCGTAAGCGTAATCCGGCAGCATGCGCCAAAACACCGAGAGGTGCCATAGGAAGAGGCTCCATCCGTACAGGAGGACAACGGCCAGGGTGCCCGCTGCAAACCACCTTCCTGATGAATTTTTTTCCTGCGTCGCGCTTGCCATCCTGCTGCGGACCTTTTAAGGGCGGTTGGCTTGCAGGTCAAGGTGACGGGGAAAGGGCATCAAGATAACGGGGTTGGGATGGAAAGCGCGGGGACCGGCCCCGGCCGACTGGGCGGGGGCGAAGGGAATTGCCGCCCTGCCGAACCTCCGCTCGACCCGGTGCCCTGTCTGCGGATGCATTTGCTCGCGTGGGAGCCCTGGGTTAATCGGAGGCAGGTCACCCCTCACCAGGGAATCAACCGATGATCAAACTGCGGAAGTTTTCCAATGCCGGCTTCGACCGGGGTGCCCCGCGATGGCGGGAAGCACTTTGGGTTTTGGTGCGCAACCTTTTCTTTGACACTCCCTGGCCGTGGCCGTCCGCCCTTAAGGTGGCTTGTCTGCGCTGGTTCGGTGCTCGCGTCGGAACGGGCGTGGTCATCCGATCACACGTCAAAGTCAGTTTTCCCTGGCGGCTGGAGATCGGCGACGACGCCTGGCTTGGGGAAGGGGTGTGGATTTTGAGTCTGGCCCCCGTAACCATCGGCCGGAACGTTTGCCTCTCCCAGCGCTGCTACCTTTGCACCGGCTCCCACGATTTCCGACGCGAGACGTTCGATTTGATCACGAAGCCGATCGTGGTTGGTGAAAGCAGCTGGATTGCGGCGAGCGCCTTTGTCGGGCCCGGCGTGTCGGTCGGCGCCGGCTCAGTCGTGGCTGCGGGCAGCGTCGTTATGGAAGACGTCCCCCCGGGTTGTCTCGTCGGCGGCAACCCGGCCCGGCAGATCAAACCGATCGGACCTCTGCACGATGCACGTCGTCATCCTTAACCAGTACGTTCCGCCGGACTTGTCTCCCACCGCAAAACTGGTGGGCGACCTGGCCGACGGCCTGCGCGGGGACGGTCACCGGGTGACCCTGATCGGCTCGGGCCTGGACTATGAGGTCCGCGCCAGGAACAAGGCGGCACGGGTGGGGCGAGAGCTGAATGCCCATTGGCAATTGTTCCGCCGGGGCGTCGCGGCCGGCCCTTGTGACGTGGTCCTGTCTGCTTCGTCCCCGCCGGGTTTGCTGCTGACGGCGTCCCTGCTCGCAGCGGTGCGCCAGGCGAAATCCGTCCATTGGGCGCTCGACCTCTACCCAGAGCTTGCGCTTGCCCTCGGCGGCTGGTCGGTCCCTCAACTCCTGCAGGCACTCCTTTTCGCGGTGACACGGTTGGGCTACCGTGCAAATGCGCGTACCGTTTGTTTGGACGCGGACATGCGTTCCTGGATCCGTCAGAAATACGGCGTGGAAGCAGAAGTTATCCGTCCATGGCTGCTGCAGGAACTTGCCTCCGTAGACACGGCGCCCCTGGCCTACCCACCCCGGGGTTCGTTTACCTGGTTGTACTCCGGCAACCTCGGACAAGCGCACGAGTGGGAAACGCTCCTGACCGCTCAACGCCTGCTGGAAGACAGGCACTGCCCGGTCACACTTGCGTTCCAGGGTGGGGGAGCCTCACGCGCCTTGGCCCAGGCCCGGGCGGCTCAGCTCAAACTTACCCGGGTTGTCTGGCGGCCCTACGTGCCGGAGGCTGAACTCACGAACACGCTCCTTGCGGCCCACGTCCATGTCGTCACCCAGAAAAGGTGCACGCGCGGCCTGCTCTGGCCAAGCAAGCTGGGGCTGCTGGTCTGTTTGCCCCGGCCGCTGATCTTTATCGGCCCGGAGCAAGGGGCCATCGCCACCGAATTAAGGGCGGCGGAAAACGCCGGCGTCTTTGCCCCGGAAGCGGCGGAAGCCGTGGCCGAGTGGGTGCAGCACTGGTATGAACGTTGGCCGCCGTCGCCCCCACCTGTGCTCCGGTCGGGATGGACGTTTGCCGATGCCTGGCCTCTCTGGCAACAATTGTTTGCCCGAATTGCTGCACCCACCGTCAAGCGCTGATGGCCGAGGTGCGCCCGACTGCAGGGCAGGGTGGCTCCATCGCAAACTCTTTTGTCGCGGCCCGGCAGGTTGCATCTTGACGGGGCCGCGACGACAGTAGCCGCTTTCTGTTGCTCCCCGCCAGCGATCTTGCTTCATGCCCGACCCCCAATCAACGTCCGTCGTTCCGTCCTTTGCCAGCCTGCAACCGGGGACCGTCAAGCTCGAGACGGTCCTTGTGCCGGTGGCGTTCGTGGGTCCTTCCCTCACGGTCGGCTACGCCCTCGCGCTCGCGAGATCTGCCTCCATCAAAGTCGTTGTCCTGCACGTGCTGGAGGTCCCCCGGTCGCAGCTGAACCCGATGGTCTTTGCCTCCGTGGAAGAAATCCAGTCCAAGCTCGATGGGTGGCGGCGCCAGGCGCTGGAGCGCCTCGATTCTCTGAGCGAGGTATTTAAGGCGGCAGGCATCCGGTGCACCACCAGCGTGCGGATGGGCGTCCCGCATGAGGAGATCCTGGAGGAAGCGGAAACGATCCGGCCGGACCTGATCATCGTGGGAAGCAGAGCGGCCTCAACCCTGAGCCGCTTCCTGCTCGGTGGAACCGCCGGGCACGTGATCCGCCATGCTCCCTGTTCCGTTCTCGTTGCACGTCCGACACGCACCGAAGGGTAAGGGGGGACACCGCCCGGGGGCCTCCACGTCACCGTTGCAGGCAACGTTTCTACCGGTGCGCAAACGCGTGGAACGACCGCTCGACCCATTGCTGGTCGATGCCACGGACGATAAACACAATCCGGGAACGGCGGTCGGCGTCGCCCCACGCCGGCAGGTGAACCGGAGGATGGACCAGGTGTTGCACCCCGTGGATGGCCACCGGAAACGGCAGGCCGGCAAGGTTCAAAATTCCTTTTACCCTCAGAATGTCTTTGCCGTGCCGATGCAGGAGTAACGACAGCCAAAGACCGAACGCGGTCCAGTTGATCTCGTTCGCAAACTCCACACAGAAGGAGGCCAGGTCTTGGTGCGGCAGCGCCGACGGCTGGACACCGGGAAGCCGCTCGATCAGCACCCCGGTTCGATGCCTCGGGGAACGTTCAAACCAGCGTTTCACCTCCGCGGAAGGCTCCTCATCGTGCAGTCCGTGGCCGAGAAGAAAAAGGTCGGCTTCGGTGACCTCCTGAGCCAGGGCCAGTGTGGCAGCGGGATTGAGGTCGCGCAGCTCGCCGGTGAGCAAACCACAGGCTTGCTGACTCACCAGGTCGGATTTGGTGAGCACGATCCGGTCGGCTGCCGTCACTTGCGCCCACCACTCCGGTTGCGTTGACCGGTGCAGTTCGGCATTGACGCAATCCACGGTGGTGATGATCAGACCAACCCGGTAATGGTGTCGGAGCACGGGATCCCCTAAGAGGGTGGCCACAATCGGGGCGGGATCCGCCAGCCCCGTCGTTTCCACGAGAACCCTGCGGAACGCCGGCACCTGGCCGCGCTGGCGCTGCGAAAACAACCCGGCTAATGCGTCTTTCAGCTCGCCCCGGATGGAACAACAGACGCAGCCACTCTTGAGCAGGACGGCGTTTGGCGCGATTTCCCCCACCAGTAAGTGATCAATGCCGATCTCGCCGAATTCATTGATAAGAACGGCGGTGTCCCCAGAGCCGTCCGAAGCAAGGACACGGCGTAACAACGTGGTTTTGCCGCTGCCCAAAAACCCGGTAATCACGTTCACCGGCAGCACTTCGAAGCTCGGATTCGGCGGCGGCACGGTCTAAGTGGCTTGCAGCATCTGAAGAAGCTCGGGGTCAAAGGGGTCCAGCGGTCTTCCGGCCATTTTCTCGGCCAGCGGCCAGATCTCGCCAAGGTCACCAACCATTTCGGAGCGTCCGGTCCGGTTCGCCAGCACGTAGGCCGAGCCCTGGAAATCGCGGAGGTTCAATCCGTAATAACGCAGGATCCGATTTACCTGCCGAACCCGCTCCAGGCGCTCCTGCCTCGCCGGCAAGGTGGATCGAACCGGAGCAGTCCAGGATGATTCGCCGCCGAGCAGACCGCACAAACCACACATCTTTAAAATGTCCTCACGGCATCACGTCACCGGAATTCGGTCCAAGCGTCTGGCCCACGTACAAATTACCTCCGGGATCGGAGGCCAGCAGTACGGCCGTGGGCGCAACTTCCGCGGCGAGCCCGAACCGCCCGAGGGGCAACTCCCGGGCCTTTGCCTGTTTCCAATCTGAACTGATCCCCGCAACCAGCGGCGTCTCGATTGGTCCGGGGGCGATTGCATTTACCAAAACATTATCCGGGGCCAGCTCAAGCGCCAGCGACTTGGTAAACCCGATCACCCCGGCCTTTGCAGCCGCGTAGTGGCAGAGCTCAACCCCACCCTTGATGCCAAGCTGCGAAGCAATGTTAATGATTCGGCCCCAACGGCGGGCCGTCATGTACGGAATGACGGCCTTCGAAAACAGAAATACGCTTCGCAGGTCCACCCGAAGCATGTCGTCCCACATTTCGACGGTGAGATCAACACACCGGCCCTGCGTCAACATCCCTGCGTTGTTAACCAGAACGTCCGGCCCACCCTGATCCGCAAACGCCGCCGCCATCGTTCGCGCAACCCCCTCGACCGAACCGACGTCGGCCTGAACCTGCCGCACCTTGGCTCCTGCCCGTTCGCACCCCGCCGCAACGGGGCCAAGGCGGTTGAGGTCCAGGTCAGCCAACACCAGGTCCGCGCCCTCGCGCGCGAACGCCGCCGCGATGGCCGCACCGATGCCGCTGGCCGCTCCGGTGATCACCGCACGCCGGTTTCGAAGCGCTTCATTCATACATGATCAGGGTAATTCGTGTAGCAGGGCCAGGCAGGTCAGGAGGCACCTTGTGGGTGGACGGCCTCACGCCTTTCGGTTTGGCCCGCACGGAGTGCTTTGTTTTTTTTGTTCGCAGGAGGAATTTAACTCCGGGGAAACCGCCGGCTGAAATCATCTGCAATGTCGTTAAACGTCAGGAAGCGCGTTCCGGGATGACGTTGGATGTGTTCGATCAAACGTTCCAGCATCAACAGGACCTGAGGACGCCCCGACACGTCGGGGTGAATCGTGATTCCAAACACCGCGTAATCGTGTTCCCGATAAACCCAGTCGAACTGGTCACGCCACATCTCTTCCAGGTGCCGCGGATTCACGAACCCATGGCTGTTAGGCGCTTTTTTGATGAACATCATCGGCGGCAGATCATCCAGGTACCAGCTCGCCGGGATCTCGATGAGGTCGGTTTCATGCCCGCGGACAAGCGGCTTCATCCAGGCATCCGGATGCTTGCTGTAGTCAATCTTCGTCCAGGTATCCCCGACGCGCACATAGTAGGGGTGAAAATCTTTGTGCATCAGGCTGTGGTCGTACTTGATCCCCTTTTTCAGTAAGAGCTCATTGGTCACCGGACTGAATTCCCACCACGGTGCCACGTAGCCGGTCGGGCGGCTGCCCGACAGCCCGGTCAGCAGATCAATGCATTTGTCCAGGATCGCCTCCTCCTGTTCCGGGGTCATCGCAATCGGGTTCTCATGGCTGTACCCATGAACACCGATCTCATGGCCCGCTTCCGCCACTGCCTTCATCTGCTCCGGGAACGTTTCGGCGGAGTGGCCCGGGATAAACCAGGTGGTGCGCAGGCCGAATTTCTCAAACAGCTTAAGCAGCCGGGGGGAACCCACTTCCCCCGCGAACAAACCGCGCGAGATGTCGTCAGGTGAATCCTCGCCGGCATAAGACCCAAGCCATCCGGCCACAGCGTCGACGTCGACGCCAAATGCACACAATATTTCTTTGCTCATAAAGAATGTCTCACAACGTAAGGCGATGATTGCAGGTTCGTCTGCCCAGGTTTGCCGCTGGCGGACTTGGCCAAAGTTAATTCAACCGACGCGGCCAGGCGGAGCAGCCGGTCATCCTCTCCCTGAGGTAGAGACAACAGCATGCTTGTCGGGAGGCCACCTGCATCCACGCCGGTCGGCAGGGCAACGCCCGGCGTGTCCAGGAAACTGCCGGGCATCGTCAGACGCAGGGTGGCGAGGTTAACCGCCGCAAACCGGTCCCGGTCCTCCTCCAGTGGCCGCAACAGGGGCGCGACGTGCCCCACCGTGGGAAGGATCAACACGGCGCCGTCGAGTTCTTCCTCGAGCTGTGTAATCAATTTCTCACGACCCCAGTGCAGATGGACGAGGTCGGTGGCCGGCATGTTGCGGGCGCTCAGCAAGCGCGTTTTCACCCGGTCATCCAACCGGTCGGCCTCGTCGCTCGCGAGCAGGCTCTCATGGGTCGCCAGAGCCTCCGGCGCCCCCAGCCAGCCATGCCGTTCGATCAACGCCATGGTACCTTGAATGGCAAGAACGGGACGGGACTCGATGCAAGCACCGGCCGCAGCCAAAAAAGCCGCAGCTTGTTCAAGGTTTTGCCGCACAGCCCGTTCAATCCGTGCATCTTCCAGGACGGACTGTTCAATGATGAAACGCTGCGCACGCAACGGCATCGGCCTGAGCGGTTCCGGCTCGGGACAGCCACGAAAGATCGCGTCCAATAAATAGCAATCGCGAACGCTTCGTGTCAGCGGCCCCACGGAGTCGAGCGTAGGAGCCAGCGGGAACACGCCTTTCAAGGGGTAACGACGGGTTGAGCTTTTATACCCGACGAGGCCATTGAAGGCGGCCGGCACCCGGATGGAGCCGGCCGTGTCGGTTCCCGCCGCCAGCGGCACAGCACCCCTGGCCACCGCCACCGCTGAGCCCGATGAAGATCCACCTGGCACCCTGGCTTCCCCGGTTGCATGCGGATTTGCAGGGGTTCCGAAATGGGGATTCAAGCCCAGGCCTGAATAGGCGAATTCCGTCAGGTTGGTTTTTCCCAGGGACACCATGCCGGCCTGGGTGGCACGGGACACCACCACGGCGTCTGCCACCGGCATCGGGCGGTGCTTGAGCACGGCCGAGCCGGCTGTGGTGACCGTCCCTCGAACGTCGAACAGATCCTTCCACGCAATCGGTACTCCATCGAGGGCGCTCAGCGGCAACCCCTCACGCCAACGCGCTCGCGACGCCTCCGCTTCGACGCGCGCCCGGCCTTCACAGAGGCTGATGAAAACACTACCGGACGCTTTCGCCTGCTCCAGGTAAAAGTCGAGGGCCACCACAGGATCGGTTCGTCCCTCGAAAAAAGCGCAACCGAGTTCCGCCGCAGTGAGTCCCTGAAATTCAATCTCCATCCTGAGTTCCCTCGAGCCATTCTTCCTCGCCCCGACAAATCAACGCTCGTGCTCGCCTTCGAAGCGGCCATGGCTACCCTCGCGCCCACATTTCTACGCGCGGATTCGCTAATAACGGCCGGCGTTGCCCATTCCGCCAATAGCGCTGCTCCTGACGCCGCCGGGCCTTGCCTGGCTCCCGTGGCGTTCTCCTGCATGCCTCTCTCAGGACAAAATCGCAGCAAGTGGCAACTGCGGTCGCGTTCTTTTGCTCCATTGCAGAAGCCAACGCCTGAAAAGTGGTCATCCACTGGGGGTGCCCTAACCGTACCGCCCAAGGCTGCCTCGGCTCAATCGTGGTTAACTGTCGCGCTTTCCCGTTCGAAGATGTAGAAATCTGCAAAGGAGGTCTCCCATGATCGCGCGGGCTCAAACGGGTACCGGTTGGCCACGTACCCGACCTTGCGCCACTCCGGCGCGTGCAGCTGGACCCAGTCTGTAAATCGGCGGTGCCGGACGTGCGGCACCCCGCTCGGCTCCGTCTTGTTGCTTGAATAGATGACCACCGCCTTCTGGGCATGCGCGAAAAGTGAACGCATGTAAGCATCAAACACGGCGTCCTCAACCAAGTGATAGATGACATCCAGCGAGAGCGCGAGATCGAAGCATCCGAGATCGGCGGGCAGCTCGCTCGCGAGGTAAAATTGCTTTGTCGGGTCATGGGCAAAGCGTTCCCGGCAGAGCGCGACCGCACCCTGCGCGACGTCAATTCCGACGTAGCGCGGGTACTGCGCCCGGGCAAGTTGGGCTCCGTCCCCGCAGCCAAATTCGACTACCGATTGGATGGCCCGCCGTGCGACCAGATCATTGAGAATTTCCGCTTTGAAGGCTGCGAGTCGACCGTAGGAACCACTTCCCGAGCTACCGCCCTTCCCGTAGCGTCGCTCCCAGAAGGAAGACGATCGGCGAAACGTCAGGTAGCTGAGACCCCGGCGCAGCCACCTGCCAAAAGCCGTTTTGGCAAACGCATGCGCTGCCGGTCCCAGCACCGGCGTGTTCCCTATCCAGGCCCTTAGTTCGGTCGCGTACCTGGATAGAAAGGGGTTGATTTTGATGCTGCCATTCTTGTGGTTGGCCGGTTTCATACGAACAATCCATTGCGTGTGTCAGGGGCGCGAGATCGTCGACCGCTCGTTCCGGCCCTCCCCGACGTTCGGTGCTTCAAGGTCGCGCTGCCAGCATAATTCGTGAAAGGTGTCGGCCGGGACTTGCGCCCGCAGGACAACCCTGCCTAACTTCATTTGGTTTTAAGCCCGGACAACACCGTTTCACCCCGACCGTGAGGAGGTAAGGAGCCTTTGAGAGTCACCATCGGGATCCCCGTCTACAACTGTGAACAATGGATCGCAACCGCGATTCAATCGGCGTTAGACCAAACTTGGCCCGACAAGGAGGTGATCGTGGTCGACGATGGTTCCACCGACTGCACGCCGGCCATTTGTGCTCGGTTTCAGGAAGCCGTCCGGCTTGTCCGCCTTGCAAAATCGGGCGGGAACGCGGCCCGCAACGAGGTTCTACGGCTGGCCACGGGAAGCTGGATTCAGTACCTTGACGCTGACGATTACCTGGCCCCCAACAAGATCGCAAGCCAGGTAAACGACTGCGGGAACCTGGCCTGCTTTGACGTGCTGTGCAGTGCAACGATCAAGGAATACTGGGAGAACGGAGTTTACGTGCGTCGCGAAACCATGCCGCTCTCCCGCAACGCCGACCTGCGGGCGGTTTACCTGGACTGGCAAATGCCCCAGACGGGTGCCTGTTTGTGGCGTCGAGACGCGCTTGCCCGGATTGGGGGTTGGAGTGAGGAACGGCGACGTTTGCAGGACTCAGAGCTGCACGTCAGAGCCTTCAAAGCTGGGCTGCGCTACGGAATCGCTGGGGAGCCCGCGGCGATTTGGCGCATGTGGTCGCAAGCGACGGTGAGTAATCAAGACAAAACCTCGATGCTTCTGGGCATCACCGAACTGGTTCGCGAGTTGGTGGCGTGGCTTGAAGCAGAAGGCAAGTTGAC
Organism: Chthoniobacterales bacterium; assembly: GCA_036401335.1. Taxonomy (GTDB): domain Bacteria; phylum Verrucomicrobiota; class Verrucomicrobiia; order Chthoniobacterales; family JAFAMB01; genus DASWVC01. The sequence goes on along the minus strand of DASWVC010000293.1, from coordinate 39,384 downwards.
CGACCACCACCGCAGGCTCGCAGGCAAGCTCTGCTTTCAGATGGCGCGCGATCTTGCCGGCATCGACTTGCGCATGGCGAAGCAGTATTATCTAGAGCGGAAGAAGGAGGGCTTGGTCCGCCTTGAAGGTCCGAGATCCCCCTGGAAGTACCGCTTGATGCTGCGTTTTTTCGGGTTTGAAAAGGCGGAACAGCTGGCAAGCCTCATGCGCGGCCGGACCGGGCAGCCGTCTTGGTAGGGGTGGCCGACCGTCAAACGCCAACTTGTTTGTTGCCAACTGGTGCGGCAGCGATCAACGCATCTTTTTGGCGAGGTTCGAAGCATTTTTGTCGGCCACTCCGGCAGGCTGGACCGAAGGAGACAGCATGAGCAAACCGGTTACGTTTGGACTGATCGGCGGAGGCTGGCGGGCGGAGTTTTACGTTCGCGTCGCTCGTGCCCTGCCCGAACGCTTCCGGATCGCCGGGTGTGTGGCCAAGACCATCGCCACCCGTGCCCGGATTCAGGCGGACTGGAACCTGCCGGTCTTTGACGATCCCGAAGCCTTGCTCAAGGAACGGCCGGATTTTTTGGTGACCTCGGTGCCGTGGGCTGTTTCAGGGCCGCTGCTGGTTGAACTGGCGGCCCAGAACGTGCCGGTGCTGGCCGAGACCCCGCCTGCCGCGGATCTGGCCGGGCTCAATGCGCTGTGGCAGCGTTTGCCCGCCGCCGCCCGGGTGCAAGTGGCCGAGCAATACGCCTTTCAACCCTTGCATGCGGCCCGCCTGGCCTTTGTGCGGGCGGGCACCCTGGGCGCCATCTCCCAGGTGCAGGTTTCCGTGGCGCACGGGTACCACGGCGTGTCGTTGATCCGAAAGTTCCTGGACCTCGGCTGCGAAAACGCCGTGGTCCGGGCTTTTGCCTTCACCTCCCCAGTCACGGCGGGTCCGACGCGCTCGGGGCCGCCGGCCGAAGACAGGCGGATCGAGTCGCGGCAGGTCATCGCGACCTTTCAATTTGGCGAGAAGCTAGCGATCTTCGATTTCACCGCCGACCAGTACTTCTCCTGGATCCGGTCAGGGCGCCTGCTGGTGCGGGGTGAGCGGGGCGAAATCAATAACCTGGAGGCCCGGTACCTGAGCGACTTCCGCACGCCCCTGCGGGTTGGCTTTGAGCGCCAGGATACCGGGCAGGCGGGCAATCTGGAGGGTTACTACCACGCCGGCTACACGGCCGGGGGGGCGTGGTGGTACCGCAACCCGTTCGTCCCGGGCCGCTTGTCCGACGATGAAATCGCGATTGCCACGTGCCTGGAGTCGATGGGCCGCTACGTGGAAACCGGGCAGGCGTTTTACAGCGTGGCAGAAGCCGCGCAAGACCACTACCTGAGCCTCCTGATCGATGAAGCCGTCCAGAGTGGCAACCCGGTCGAGAGCACCGCCCAAAGCTGGGGTTAGTCCCGGGGTCAGGAGAGTACCTGACCACCGGGAAAAAAGCCCTGAGAGCTGGTTTTTGAAGGTTCTGGAAACGCGTTTGACAACCGATCAGCGCGGGTTGTACCGGTAAGCTGACACGGGTTACCGGCAGGCGTGATGCTCGTTGCGGTTGGGTCAAAACCAATGCGTGGCGAGGTTCGTGCGGATCGGGCCCCCCTTCCGTACCCCCCAATGGCCCCGACCATCCCCACCGTGTCTGCCACCACAACCCCGGCACGTGCTTCGGCCGACGCCACGATAATCTGCTCGCCAGCCAAGCGGCCTGCGGCCGGCCGTTCATCGCCCCGGCGCTTACCGGAGAGTGAAGAATTTTCCGGTCAATCACCTTGCCGGCGGGGATTCGCCGCGTCAAAGCCCCTCATCCGGAACCACCTTTCCCATGAGTACTTCACCACGAAAAATCACTTTCATCGGGGCGGGCAGCACCGTCTTTGCCAAGAACCTGATCGGCGACATCCTCTCCTTTCCGGAACTGGCCGACTCTACCATTTGCTTGTTCGACATCGATCCGGAACGGCTTAAGACCTCCGAGGCCGTGGCCCAACGCATTGCCCGGACCCTGGGTGCACCAGCCAGGGTGGAGGCCACGGCAGATCGAACCCGGGCCTTTGCGGGTGCTACCTACGCCATCAACATGGTTCAAGTCGGCGGGTACCGACCTTGCACGGTCACTGATTTCGAGGTGCCGAAGCGCTACGGCCTGCGCCAGACCATCGCCGACACCCTGGGCATCGGCGGCATCATGCGCGCGTTGCGTACGGTGCCGGTGTTGCTCGACATGTGCCGGGACATGGAACGGTTGTGCCCGGACGTGGTGCACCTCAATTACGTCAACCCCATGGCCATGAATTGCTGGGCCTTGAGCCGCGCCTCTAAGGTTAGAACGATCGGTCTGTGCCACAGCGTCCAGCACACGGCGGGCGAGTTGGCCGAGGACATCGGCGTGCCCCTTGAGGAGATCAATTATGTGGTCGCCGGCATCAATCACCTGGCGTTCTACCTGCGCTTTGAGCGCGACGGGCAGGATCTTTATCCGGAGATCCAACGCGTGATTGAGGAAGGACGCGTGCCTGAGTGGAATCGGGTCCGCTACGACCTGTTCCGCCGGCTGGGTTATTTCGTCACTGAATCGAGTGAACACTTTTCCGAGTACGCCCCCTGGTACATCAAACGGGGCCGGGAAGACCTCATCAAGCGCTACAACATTCCCTTGGACGAGTACCCTCGCCGGTGCGAGGCCCAAATCGCGAGGTGGGAACAGCTTCGCACGCAGTTTGAGGCTTCCGAGGATCCAATCGCCATCGAGCGCAGCGTTGAGTACGGGTCGTTAATCATCCACAGCATGGAAACGAACACTTCCCGGGTGGTTTACAGCAACGTGGCCAACCATGGGCTGATTGAGAATCTTCCGGCTGGCTGTTGTGTGGAAGTACCCTGCCTGGTTAACCGCAACGGATTGCAACCGGTGCGCATTGGACCGATCCCATTGCAGTTGGCCAGCGTTATGCAAACCAACATCAACGTGCAGGCGCTGACGGTGGAAGCGCTGCTGACCGGCAACCGCGACCTTGTCTATCAAGCCGCCATGCTCGATCCCCACACAGCGGCCGAACTGGACCTTGATCAGATCTGGGCGTTGGTGGACGAACTGCTCGCGGCTCACGGTGACTACATTCCGGAGTCCTTGCGGCCGCCTTCAAAGAATGGGTAAAGCTGAGTTGCCGTGGCGCAGAACCAATCACGCCGGCCAAGTTGCCCCCTTCCGGAACAACTTCTATGGCGACTGCCCTACCTAAGCTTGCGATAGGAGCCCATGACGCGACGAGCTACCAGTCACGACATCGCTCGGAAAGCAGGCATGGCGCGTTCGGCCGTGTCGCCGATTTTAACCAGCAACCCAAAGATAAACGTCAGCCCGCAGACGCGGGCGCACCCTTCCCGTTGCAACCTTTACCCACCCCCCGCTTACCAAGGTTCGTTCCCACGCCATCGAACTAGACCACCGGCTTGGAGAAACGCTTTGTGGGAGCTTAACTTAACCTTGCCAGCGGCACGGAACGCTGCGAATCGTGCCCATCAACGACCGGCAACGGTGTCGGGAGTTGGCCGGCGTTCCTCTACCTTTGCGTTAACGAGGTCAAAAGCCTCTCGTTTGAAGCTACGATTCGCAGCGATCTGTGCCCGGCGTGCTTCCAATAAAGGCTCGTGATTGTCTGGAGCTGACGTCCAGGCAGAATGGAGCAGGCTTTGCAACTCGGCCGCATCCCGATCGTTGCTTGACGTCCCGGTTGGAGTAAAGACCAGCGGTGTTGTGCCAAAGCTTTCGGCGACGCCGCCCAGCTTTTGTCGGTAATACGGGTTTGCGGCAAGGCCGACCACCGTTACCCCCAGCGCGTACGCAAACACCGCGGCATGGTAACTTCCCGTCAGCACCACGCGACAGGCGGAGATCGCGCGCAACGTTGCTGCATTCTCGAACGGGCAGTCTTCGAGGGGCAGTTCGCCAAGAGCTTGCCGGGTCGACTCATAATCAGTGTCTTTGATTAGCACCGGTTGAGCCCTCCGCAGTTGCATCTCCTCAAGAAAGCGGGCCACCGCCACCTTAAGAAAGCGCAGCCCGCTGAGTTCAACGCCGCTGTAATGCGAAAGCCGCACGTTGACTCCCAATGCGTCCCCCATGGCTTGGGGCCAGGGCAGATCCGGGGCGAGCAGGGCATCGTCGCCGGTCAGCCTGCACAAGGTAGGCGAAACGCGGCGAGACTCAACCCATTGCAAGCTGGTGTTTTCGCGGGCACCGACCGCCGTCATTCCCCGTAGCAGACCTTCAACCGGGCGTGCAACCAGGGCAGTCGAAAGCGGCCCGATGCCCTGGCCAAAAGCAACGACCGGCCGATGGAGGCGCTGAACGATCTCCCCGACACTCACCAACTCATGCATGAAGACGCGGAATTCATCGTTGAAATAGCCTCCCCCAGAGTAAAACAGAACGTCGACGCTGTGCAGAAACCTTATGAACGCCTCGACGTCCGCCGCGGATTGCCGCAGGTAACGGCAGATCAGGTAAATCCAGATTCGGTTGACTAAACTATGGTGCCTCAAACGAAGACGGCGGAGAGCAGACGAGAGGCCGGGCGCTCGGGTTTCCAACCGACGCCAGGGCGCCCAGGCGACTGACAAGGAACGGCGTCCCTTTACGTTAACCGGAATGGCCCCGGGGCAGTAACGCTCAAGCCTGCCTGGGTTGCCTGTGCTCACATAAACGTCTGCATCGGGCCACTCGGCCCGTATGCACCGGTACGCCTCCGTCAGCATGGCAGCGTCACCCAGGTTCCGCATGTCGTGAGTCCCATTTTCCAGATAAATCCGCAGGGGAGTTGGTGCTTTCGTGCGGTCGGTCGAGGGTGCTCGGTTCATGGGCTTACCACGCGCGGTTCCGCCGAGCATTGCAGGCCGGCCTGGAAACCACGGGCCGCGTTCAATGGCGCCTGCTCAACGGCGAAGCTTGTTTCGTCACCTCCCCGACTGGGTGGGTCTGGGGGTCGTTGCTAGGCATTCAACGGTAATAAACGACGCCATGCAATGGCGTTCATCAAGGGGTCAGCGCACGAAACGGACAATAGCGTACGTTAAGCGTCGGGTGGCGCTGTAAACCGGGGTGAAATCAAGTTTTGGGTCTTTCGCGATCCGTTTATTGGGGTGCCAGCCGTAATCGCCGGTCAGATGGATGTGCTCCCAGCCCAAAGGCGGCAGGTGCGTCAAGAGTGCATCGTCGATTCGCTGATCACACCTTCTTTGTACGGGATGAACCACCGTACAGGTCAGGTTGATCTTTGCTGATGGTCGACCAAACTTTCTAGCAGGAGCCGACACAGCGTTTCAGGCGGGGTGGAGGGGAACGATGGACAGGTCAGCTTGAGACTGACAAGACCGTGGACCGCCGCCCGGCACGCCTCGGCGAGCTCGACGGCGCTGCCTTCCGAGCGGGCCTTTTCTCCCAAGGCCGATGCCACAGCCTGTCGTTGCCAACTACGGGGCGACTAAGGTGGTCAACATCGAGCAGGCTGTCTCGCCGGCCAAGGCGCTGGGCGGCACGGGCAACGCAGTCAGCCCCGGACCCATCCGGACGCCCGGCATGGAGGAAGGCACCAGGGCGATGATGGAAGCCCACGGGCAGAAATATGAATTCGCCGAGTTCGAGGCATCCTCTTCGTTTCTTAGTTGAATCATTCGGATCCGATGCCAGGTGGTTAGCCGGTTAACCGAGCACGGCAGGTTTCAGAACCTCTTCACACCACTGCCGGAAGCCGGTGGGAGTGGTATTTTCGGCCGTGCGGGGTTCGGTGTTGTCCATGCCTTTGTCCTTGGCCGCCATCATGTCCACGATTCCCTGGGCAAAAACCTCGTTCGCACCGTACTGCATGAGCTGAGCTTTGTAGCCGTCGGCCGGGACCGACTCAAACCGGATTGGTTTGCCGAGCACCTCCGTCATGATCGCGGCCATGTCGTTGAAGGACAAATCCTCCGGCCCTAGCACGGCGAGTCCACCCTGGCCCGTCCATGACAGGTCGAGGAGAAGTTTGGCCCCACTCGCGGCGACATCCCGCGCAGCCACCTGGGGAGTCTTGAAGTCCCCGCTCGCTGGCATGAAGAACATCCCTTGATGCTTGAGGGCTTGCGCCTGGCCGAGCATGTTTTCCATCAGGGCGGGACACCAGAGGGCGCGGTAATCCACGCCCGTGCGCTCGATCTCTTCGCCCTTCGCCAAAGAGGCGGTGATCGGGCCAGCGTTTTTGGCCAGGGACGTTCCCCGGCCCAGAACGGAGACGCCCACGACCCGTTTGACGCCTTGGCTCCGGACCGCGCGGCACGCGGGTCGGGTGAAGCGGAGGTAGTATTCCGTGTCGTTCTTGTCCGTGAACGAAGGGGGGACGATGAGGAAGACGCTTTCCGCGCCTGCAAACGCCCGGGTCAGTACCTGCTGGTCGTCAATCGAGCCTTGCACGATCTCGGCTTTGCCGTGAACCTCCGGGGCGAGCTTGGCCGGGTCACGCGCGATGACACGCACCGCGGCGTTGGCGGCCAGGAGATTCTTAAGGACCTGCGAACCGATGTTTCCGGTGGGAGTAGTAAGAACGGTCACACTGTATACTACACTGTACCGTTTACATGAGAACAAGGAAAATGTAACCTGCCCTTATGATGCGCGGTGACAAACTGAGCGAGCACATCCTCCACGTCGCCAAAGACGTGTTCCTGGAAATGGGTTTCGAGCGCGCTTCAATGGATGTGATCGCCAGCCGGGCGGAAACTTCCAAGCGCACCCTCTACGCTCACTTCGAGAACAAGGAGAAGCTGTACCTCAAAGTCATCGACATGGTGCGCGGGCTCCTGGTCAGCAAGTTGAAGCTGCCTGGCGATTATCCCGGTGACAGTTCGGAAGCCTTGGTCATGTTTTGCGGGCGATTTCTGGAGATCTTGCTTTATGCGCGCACGATCCAGATGTGCCGCTTGAGCATCGCGGAGGCGGCACGGTTTCCGGAGGGTTCGGCCCGGTACTTCGATGTGATCCTTTCTATTCCCCATGAACGATTGAGTGTTTACCTGAAAGAAGCCTTTCGGTTGTCGCCAGAGGTCAGTGCGCAAGAAGCACAACTTTTACTTGGTCGGATTGTCCACCCGCGTTTTCCGCGCGCTTTGTTCGGCCTTGAGGAGTTATCCGAGCAGTTGGACGAACAGGCCATTGGGTCAGGCTTCGATTTAGAGCCAGTTCGCAACGCCGTCGCGGAGTCGATCAGGTCGATAAAAGGCCGACAGACTTCATCGCGACGCTTAGCAAACAGGCCATGATGGACGGGCGTGCCGCCGCTGCGAGTATTGCCGTGCTCCCCAGGAAGTCGCCCGGGTCCCGTACCATCTGGAGCACATCCTTCCGACCTCTCGCGGAGGGACGGACAACCTGGCTTGGGCCAGCCCGATTTGTAACGCCCACGATCCGGTCTCACCTGCTATCCGGGCGGCCTTATGGAGTCGGCAAGGCGAGCGCGAGGGGCCGTCGGGTCGCCATTCGAGCGAGTGTCGCGTGAGCCGGCTGCTTGTCCGTGGAAATTCAGGCTCGAGCCGTCTGGCGCAACCGTCACAGGAACAAAGATGTCGACGAGCAATACTGCGGAACCCACCGGTGCAATCACCCTTAACCCCGTCCCCCACGAAAAGAGGGAAGCATGAAGGCCGTGCGATTCGACACGTACGGCGGGATCAACGTCCTGCGAGTGGCCGACGTGCCGGTCCCTGAGCCGGCTCAGGGGGAAGTGCTGGTCAAGGTCAAGGCCGCGTCGATCAACCCCGGCGAGGCGAAGGTCCGGGAGGGACGGTTGCACGCGAGATGGCCGGCCACGTTCCCGTCGGGCGAGGGCACGGATCTGGCCGGGATCGTGACGGACATCGGGCCCAGGGTCGAGGGGTTCACAACCGGTGACGGGGTCATCGGTTTCACCGACCGGCGCGCCAGCCACGCCGAATACGTGATCGTGGAAGCGCGGAACCTGACGGCCAAGCCGGCGAAGGTGTCCTGGGAGGTCGGCGGGTCGTTGGCCATCGCCGGGAGCACGGCCTATGCGGCGGTGCGCGCGGTGTTCCTGAAGCCGGGTGACAGGGTGGCGGTGGCGGGCGCCGCAGGCGGCGTTGGCTCCGTGGTCGTCCAGCTCGCCATCGAGTTGGGCGTGGCGCCGCGAAGAGCGCTGCGGTTCTCGCCGAACTCGCCGGGCTGATCGCCGCCGGTGACCTTCACGTGCCGATTGCCGCTACGTACCCGTTGGAGGACGTCCGCGCGGCGTTCGAGCAGCTGGAGCAGGGCCACACCCGGGGCAAGATCGTCCTGCGGACCTGAAGGCTCAGGTTCCTGGTTGTCCTTTGCCTTCCAATCAGAGGACCGCGCGAGGGCATTCTCCTGGGGTTATCCCTCTGAATGCAAAAGCCCTCGCCTGTGAGGTGCACGCCCCAGGCGGAGCGAATCAAGGCAGTTTAGAGGGAAACGAAGCCTTGCCGGCACGCCCCCGGGTTGAAGCGCAAATACCCCCTCCCGCTGAGGTAAGGGGTCACTTGTTGAACGGATTGCAATGGAAACGGCACGGCTTGAGAAATCGCCCCCCCGCGGTTGCCTTCGGTTTGGCCCGGTCTCGGGTCGGCACATGGGAGAAGCTAACCCGATGCAGCCGATGGCAATTCCGGCGGCAATCCAGCCGATCAGCCCGTAGTTCCGCAGCGATTGGTGCGCCTGGTCAATGATCAGGTAACCGCCCAGGCTCGTCCCGAGGCCCGAGAACGTCTGCTGCACGCAGGAGTTCAGGCTCATGAAGCCGCCCCGGTGCCGGGCCGCCGCGAGTCAGTTTGGAAAAAACCTTTACCAAACGGCCTTGAGCGGCCCTGGGGGATTTGCGATCTCACGGAAAAACGCCAACCTTTACCGTTGCCGTTGCCGATCGCGCGCCGTTTGAGATGGTGTAGCTGAAGCTCGTCTGGCCGGTAATTCCTGCGGGTGCACTGAACTGCAACTGGTTGTTGTTTACGCTTACCGAGCCGATGTCCGGCTGGGTCCAGGAGACCACGTTGAGCGGTGGGTCCGAAGGGTTCAGGTCGAAGTCGTTGGCCAAAACATCAAGGGTCTGGGTATTCCCAGCGCTCACCTGGAACATGTCGTTGTAAGCAACGACACCTCCGTTTGCGGTGCCTTCCTGGTAAATGGACTTCACATCGTAAAATTCAGGGGCGCGGAACCAGGTGCGGTACATCAGAATGTCGCCGCGCTGAACGGCTGCCACCAAGTCCCCGCGCCGGCCGACGGTGTCGCCCTCAGGTGTGTTGATCACGGTGATCGCTCCCGGGTAAAGTCCACGCACGCCGGGCGGGGTGATGTCCGTGCCGGGGTTCGCACCCAGTTTACGGAGCTCTTCGTAGGGCGCGGTCTGGGAGTAGTACGAGTCGTCCTGCGCTTCGGGAATCAGGAGACAGTCCGGGTGTTTTGCACGGAGACGCCGAAAAATGTCGACGTCGTACAAGCCGTGCACGCCGCCATTTGAGTCGAAGTAAAAAAGCGTGCAGCCCCAGCGTTGCTGCGCGTACATGATGCGCTGGTCCATGGCGTCGAAGATCGCGTCGTTGTTCGGGTACTCTTCCTGAACATAACCGCCTTGGGAAAACGGCACGAGGTGCTGGCAGCGGATGGTGACCCCGACGCGGAACCCGGCCTGCTTGATCCGGGCAAAAAAAGCGTCGGCCAGGGGATCCATTTCCGGCGCCATCTGCGGCAGCAACAGGGGATTGCCAATGAACGTGGCGAGTCCTTGCGGGTATTGCTCACCTTCAATGTCCCAGACCACGCAACCTTGGGCATTCATGTCCTGCATCTCCCCGACAATCTGGTCGGCCAGCCAAGACAGGTGCGTTTGAAAGTAATTTTGGCCGTCCGGGCTGGAGATGTTCAGGTTCGCGTCGTTAAACCAGCCGCGGGGATTGTCAGCCCACTCCCGGTTGGCTGACGCGAGAAAAACGGAACCGATCGGCCGCCGGTCCTTCCAATCCAGCTGTTGCGGATAGCGTTCCTGAAACGCGTCGAAGACGTCGCCGGCAAGCTGCTCGCGACTGGCGCCCGATTCTCCCCAGCGCAAGCTGATGGTGAACGCCTTGGTCTGGCCGGGCGGCAGCGGCTGCCAGTAGCTTACGCGAAGCGGGTATGCACCGTAGTACCGGGAAGACCATTGCGTCCAGGCCCGGGTGTTCACGTCGTCGTTCACCAGAGCCAACGTGCCCGAGCCGTAGTCGCCCACCAGGATGGCCGGAGACTTGTAGTTGTCCGTCCCGGGCGGATTCGTGTTATCCCAGTTCGCTGGCGTTGCCTGGCCGGGAAACTGAATGTCAGCAAGTGCCAACTGGACCTCGCTCAACGTGTTCTGGCTCTGGTTCGCGACCTGAATCGAAAATCGAAGGACGTCGCCATCGACCGTGTAGGTGCACGTCACCTGGCCCCAGGGGTAACTCTGCTGCACCGTATCCGGCGCGATCAGGGAAGTCTGGGAATGATTCTCGTACTGGGAGTTGGCTGCCCCGTCCTTCCACACTGAGACAAATAGATCGCCCTTGGTTTGGCCAAGAAAATAACGCAGAAAATTTTGGTTATTATGCTGGAGAGTCGCTAACCCAGCGCCGTCCAACGTGAACTCGACGGCTGCCGAGGCGGACAGCATGGAAGCGATCACGCTGACCATGCAAGCGAGTGTCAAGCGTAAATTACCTGGAAATGGCATGGCCGGACCATGATCCCCTCCACCTAACATGGCAAGCGGCGTCTTCTCAGAGATGAGTCTTCGTCCTGTTTGCCATGCCCTTTGTACCTCAATAATGAGAATAACGTGCCGTTTGGCTGCGGCCGACGATGAACTGAATGCCAGACGGCATACCACTGCCGAGCCGGCACCAGCCTGCGAGCCGGGAGCGCCCACAACATTAACCTCTGTTATTCAGAGCCGGGCATTCTGTGTTTAGCGGATAGCCATGCCTTCAGACGGGCCCAGCCTTTTTTAAGGGCGAAACAGCGCAGGGTGCCGATCGTGTGGCTCAAGAGTTGTTCCAGCAGTTTGGCGTCGTCTGCATGGTACACCCCGCACAGTTGAGCCACCTCGATGTTTTCTCGCGCTCCCGGGTACACGCCGGTCCAGAAAAGCCACCATCCGCGGTACAGGGCATACTCGCCCAAGGCTTTCCGGTGGGGTAGATCAAGCAGGTCATAGCAACGTCGCAGAAAAATTCCGTCGTACCGCCACCGAATCGCCTCCGCGGCACGGCCCAAGGTAGAATCTTTGTGCACCACCCAATCGACGAGCAATTCGTCCACATACGTAAACCGCAGCCCTTTTGCCGCGGCGCGAACCAGGAACTCACGGTCCTCCGCGATGCGGAGGTCTTCCGCGAACCCGCCGGTCGTCTGGAGCGCTTCCGTCGGGAAAATGAAGGCATTCAGGTGCACGAAATGCCGGATAAAAAACGTGATCCAGTCCGTCTCGGTTCCGGCGTCAGGGTAACGGTAAACCAGGTCTGCTTCCTCGCCACCGCTCCAACGCTTGCGGAAGGCGCACATGACGGCCGCTGGTTCTTCACCCAGGTAGACCGCTAGCTTCTCGAGGTACCGCGGACTTAGCGTGTCATCGGCATCATGAAAGTGAATCCACGGCATGGCAGCGGACTCCCACAACCGGTTCCGGGCGAAGCCGGCCCCACGGTTTGTGTCACCCGCAATAACGGAAAAGCCCAGGTCACGGGCCACCTCAAGGGTATCATCCTGGCTGTTGTCGTCGTAGCAGATTACCTCCGCAAACGGCAGTTCCTGCGCCGCAATTTGTTCAGCCAGGCCCCGCAGGTGCTTGCCCGCGTTGTAACACGGCACGAGGAGCGAGACGCGCGGAGCAGTGTTCACGACCAGACGCGGGGCGTGCGCAAAGGTTCACGCGGCAGCGGTTCCTTAACGTAGCGGGACTTCATGCTTTTGTCCGGAAGTTACGCGCTTGCCCAACCGGCGGATGTCGGTTTTCTTGTGCCACCCGGACCTATGAGGTTATTTTATTGGAGTGCAATCAGGAATTTTGGGGACGAGCTTAATGTCTGGCTTTGGGACCACCTTGTGCCTGAATGCTTCGATGATGACGCGGACACGGTCTTTCTGGGAATAGGAACGATCCTTAACCAAAAACACGGAATCGAAAGGTACCCGCAAAAAGTAGTTTTCGGATCCGGCGTGGGTTATGGCGAAGCGCCCGTGCTGGATGCTTCGTGGCACGTCTACTGCCTTCGTGGCCCGAGGTCAGCGGAAGCGCTTGGGCTGAGCGTGGACCTGGCCATCACCGATCCCGGGATGCTGGCGCGCCGGTTTGTCCCTAAACCTCAGCGGCACCCAGCCTACAAATATGCGTTTATGCCGCATTTTCACCATAACCTCGACGCCTGGCGCTGCGTTTGCACAGACATCGGCATCGGTTACATAGACCCACAGGGCAGCCCGGAAACTGTCATTGCCAAAATCCTCGATTGCGAGGTGCTTCTTACGGAAGCAATGCACGGGGCGATCGTCTCCGACGCGCTTCGCCATCCGTGGGTTCCGGTACGCATCGATGACCGGATTCTCGAGTTCAAGTGGCTGGATTGGTGCGATTCCGTCGGACTTAGTTACCGTCCGCACCGGTTGCCGCGTCTTTTTGAGTTGCCGCCCGACAACGATTTCTTCTTGCGCCAGCACACTCGGGTAACCCGGGTGAACGCCAGGCGCGCACTCCGCCGGGTGATCGCGACGGCACAGCCGTCGATGAGCGATCGCCATCGCCTTGATCTCCTCGAAGAACGTTTGCTGGAGCGGCTCGAGCGCTTTCGACGCGATTGTCTCGCAGGCCGGTTCCGGGAAAAAGCCGGCGCCGGAGCTTAGGCGGTGGCTGAAGGCACCAGGGCAGGCGCCTCAAGCGGTTCAGCCGTCCAGTCGTGCGGGAAAAAAAACAACCCGTTGGTTTCCTGGCTCCAGAGTTGGTGGGCACCGACGGTGCCGCGGGCAACGTCGAACGTGGTGAGGTGTTCGTGATATTCCACCAGAGCGTCCCGCTGGAAAATCTGAAAGGCCAGCCGGTAGCGTCCGGGGTTAAGTAATAGTTGGTCGGTCCGGCAGCGCAGGGTGATGTCGCCGGAGAAATCGCCGTCGATGTAGCCGCGGGTGGCAAAACGGGTGACCAGCACTCCGGCTTCGGAATACAGTTCCACGCAACAATGCACGTTGGCCTGCACGTTCCGCAAGGCAAACGACAACTCGGCCCGGCGTCCGCTGGCCAGCAGGTCATCCACCGTGTGCTCGCCTTGGTTAACGGAAAAACCAACGAGGTGCGGCCCGGTAGACGGTCGCCGGTCGGTAAGATCCTGGCCGGCGCGGGCCGACGAAATCGAGCCGAGGTACGTCCGGATCGAGGCAGTTGCCGGCCCGTCGGTGACCAGTGTGCCGTCTTTGAGCACCACCACCCGTTGACAAAGGTGTTGGACCGCGGCGAGGTCGTGGCTGACAAAAAGCACGGTGCGGCCTTCTCGGGCGACCTCGCCCATCTTGCCGAGGCTTTTCTTTTGAAAGCTTGCATCTCCCACCGCGAGCACCTCATCGGCAATCAGGATATCGGGCTCCAGAAAGGCTGCGACCGCAAAGGCCAGGCGCACCCGCATGCCGCTGGAGTACCGTTTTACGGGTGTGTCCACGTACTTCTCGACCCCGGAGAAATCGATGATCGCGTCCAACCGCTGGCGCGTCGCAGCTCGCGACATTCCCAGAATAGCCGCGTTCAAAAAGATGTTTTCGCGCCCGGTTAATTCCTGGTGAAAGCCAGACCCGACTTCCAGCAAAGCCGCGACCTTGCCGCGGATTTTGGCATGGCCCGCGCTTGGTTCGGTTATCCGGGCGAGGAGTTTGAGCAACGTGGATTTGCCGGCGCCATTGCCGCCGATAAACCCGACGGTTTCCCCGGGTTGAATGTCAAAGGACACGTCACGCAGCGCCCAGGAGAAGCCCTTTCGCTCACGCTCGCGATGCTCAGCGCCCGGCCGGTCCCACAGATTGCGAACCAGGCGTCCGGCATCTTCGCGCAACGTCCGCGCACCCAACACGCCCAGTCGGTAGCGCTTCCCCAGCTTGTGCGCTTCTATAATCGGTTTACCCATACGTATTCGCACCGCGCAACGCCGGGCGGCCGCGATCGGCCAACGTCCGCTCCCAGAGGCTCACTCCGGCCCCTTCCACGTCAAGCGACGGCGAAAGAGGTTGCACAACTCCTCCCCAATGGCAAACACGCGCTCCGGGCGGCCGACCGGCTGGCCCGCGGCCGTGAACCCGAACGGGGCCAACTCTCCCGCCCAAGCCCGTCGGCCGCTTTGGCATTCGCGCGCGCCCGGGTGGTACGTTAATTTACCCGATGCGGCTGAAGTTGAAGCTGGGATGGCTGGTCCCAAAAACCGCGCGGACCGGCGTTCGAATGGGGGGGCGAACGGCACCATTTGCCGCCTATCCGAACCGCCTGCGGTTTGTAATGGCCATCTGCATCGCTGTCCTGATAGCCGCAGTAGTAACTCAGAGCAGTAAAAGAAAGCTGGTGCACGGGGTCACCGGCGTCGATCCGCACGAGGCCGATGTCGTGATTTATGGCGGTACCCCGGCGGGGATTGCTGCTGCGGTTCAGGTCGGCAGGATGGGCGGACGCGCCGTGCTGATCGAACCCACCCGTCATCTTGGCGGCATGATGACCAGCGGGCTTGGATTTTCCGATTATCTGCCCGCCTTCAAAGCCGTCGTCGGAGGGATCTCTCAGGAGTTTTTCGCGAGGGTCGGCCACGTTTATGAACGGCCAGACTCGATGACGTTCGAGCCCCATGTGGCGGAAAGGGTCTTCAATGAGATGATCCGGGAAAGTAGCGTCCATGTGGCCATGGGCGACAAGCTGGATCGGGTTGAGGTGAGCGGGAAGAAAATCGTCTCGGTCACCACGGCGGGGCGTGCCACCTTCCGTGCGCAGATGTTCATCGATGCGTCTTACGAAGGGGATTTGCTGGCAGGAGCGGGCGTCAGCCGCACCATCGGCCGCGAAGCCAATGCCAAGTACCAAGAGACCCTTAACGGCGTCCGGCCGCCGCAGGACGGGGAACCCCTGAGTGCGTTCCGGGAGCCTGGTCGGCCTGCCTCCGGCCTTTTGCCTTACGTGCAGGCAGACCGGGACTTGCCCGTCGGTGCTGCCGACGGAGGCGTTCAGGCTTACGGGTACCGTTTGTGCCTGACCCGGAATGCCGCAAACCGCATTCCCTTCACCGCTCCGCCGGGATACGACGAAAGAGATTACGAACTGCTTGCCCGCGACATTCAGCAGCGGCTGAGCCGTGGCGAGACTCTGGAACTAAGATCGTTTCTGAAGATTGACGCCCTGCCGAACCAGAAGTTCGACGTCAATTGTTCGACCTCTTTCACGAATGGGCTGCTCTCCACGGACCTCATCGGTTACAATGACGGGTACATTGAAAGCTCATCGGAAGACCGCGAGCAGTTTGCGGCCGAGCTTCGACGGTACACGGCCGGGTTGCTCTACTTCCTCGGGCACAGCAGCGCCGTGCCGCCGGCAATCCGCCGGGAGTGGCTCACGTACGGCCTCTGCCGGGACGAGTTCCAGGACAACGGCAACTGGCCTTACCAATTGTACATCCGCGAGGGTAGACGGATGGTGTCCGATTACGTCATGTTGGAACAGAACGCAAAAGGGCAAAGGATCGCCGATCGATCGATTGGCCTGGCCGCTTACTTCCTCGACTCGCATTGGGTGCACCGCATCTGCAAAGAAGGGAACGTGAGACTTGAGGGCCACTTTTTGGAGCGCATTCCAGGTCCCTTTCCCGTGGCTTACACCGCCACCGTGCCAAAACGTTCGGAGTGCCAGAACCTGCTGGTGCCGGTTTGCCTTTCAGCGAGTCACGTCTGTTTTTCAGCGATCCGGATGGAACCGACGGAAATGATTTTGGGACAGTCCACGGCGGCGGCCGCGGTGCAGGCGATTGAGGACGGTTCGATCGTGCAAGACGTGAATTATGCCAAGCTCGCGGCGCGGCTCGCCAAGGCCCGCCAGGTGTTGCGGTGGCCGCTTCCGGCCGGCCTAAAATGGTAGTCAAGCCGTGCGTCGCCCGTCCCGCCGCTACGTCCCGCCCGTGATCGGTTCTCCGAGGGCCGGCCAGCCCTTCTCCCTATGCTCAACTTCATCGTCCCTTTGAAGAGCCCACAAGCCTCGAACGATTGGAAACAGGTTTCTCGCCTGTGTCGACGAACGTTGCGCTCGCTTTACCGGCAAACCTCCGACCAGTTCCGTGTGTTTCTGGTCTGCAACCAACCTCCTGAGGGGATGTCCATGCACCCGAATCTGCGCATCGTCCACGGTGATTTCCCGATCCCGGCGGCAGATAAGCAGTCGCAGATTGCCGATAAAGCCCGCAAAGTTCGGCGCGGCTTGATGGCGGTGCGAGAAGTCGGCGGTGGTTTTGTCATGGGCGTGGATGCCGACGATCTGGTCCACCGGGCGCTGGCCGCACTGGTGTCGCGCCATCCGCAATCCAACGGTTGGTTCATCCCGCTGGGGTACAGCCATGACGAGGGCAGTCATTGGCTGGAGCGGCACGCCGATTTTCACCTTCGTTGTGGTACCTCCAACATCATCCGGCTCGCATCGGCAGAATTGCCCGAGGACCTGGATTCTCTTCGTGAGCGATTCTTTATTCTTTGTCACGGCCACCATGCGATTGCTAAATACCTGGCCGGAACCGGCCGGCCATTGGAACGACTGCCTTTCCCCGGCGCCATTTATGTGAAGGAAACGGGGGAAAACAACAGCGGCCCGAACTTGCGGCACCTCGGCGTGCGGGCCACGTTGTCGAAGCTTATGCGGACCCGCCCGCTGACGCCGGTTGTACGGGCCGCGTTCGGACTGGTGCCGTTGGACTGACCGCGTCGGGTTTCACCGCCCTACCGGACCGGGATTTCCGCTTACGGGCCGGCCGTGCACCGGCTCTCGACCCGACGTAGCCCTTGCCTCCTGCGTGATGGTCCGAACCATGGCAAACTCTTGGTTGCGATACCACGCCCGAAAGAGCAGCACGTCCCCACGGCGTACCGCCTGAAGCAGTTCGGCGCGGCGGCCCGGCAAATCGCCATCGGCCACATTGATCACACTAAACGCGTCAGGGTACACCGCCGTGACGCGGGACGGCGTTGAACCGGTGCCCGGGTTCCGCCCCATTGGGCGTAATTCCTTGTAAGGCGCAGCGTAGGCGTACGTGAGGGTCTGCTCGAATTCTGGAACCAGCAGCACATCGGGGTGCTTTTCCGCCAGTTGCCGCAGAACGTCCGGATCATACGCCGGCGGGCCGCCGAACGAATCTATGTAATAAATTGTGCACCCCCAACGGGCCTTGGCGTAGGCGATGCGGTCGTCCAGGGACTGCAGGAGCAACTGACGGTCCATGAAAACTTTTTGGTAAAAGCTTCCATTGGGCCGGAAGGTGACCGCATCGGCACGCAGGCAGACGCCGACCCGGAGACCCGCTCGTTTGAATTTTTCAAACAGGGCATCAGCGACCGGCTCCATTTCGGGAGCGAGTTTGGGGAGCAGGCGTGGATCTCCGGCATAGGTTGCTTCTCCCTGGGGGAATTGTTCTCCCTCCAGGTCCCACACGATGACGCCTTGTGCATCCATCATGCGGAGGTTCGTCACCGTGGCATTCACGAACGCAAACAAGCGTTCCCAGAACACGGCCCGTCGGTTCGGGGTGAACACGTCGAGAGACGGGTCGTTGAGCCAGCCCCGGGGGTTGGTTGCCCATTTTGTATTGACCCGAGCAAGCATCAGCGAACCGATCGGCCGGCGATCGGCCCATTGGGAGGAACGTGGATGCTGGTCGCGGAACCGATGGTAAACGTCTGCGGCGACTTGTTCAACCGGCGCGTCGGGCGGCCGGAACCGGCAACTGGTGGAGAGCCGAACCGTCTGGCCCGGTGCGAGCGGAGCCAGGCTCGCGAGCGAAAGCTGGTAACCTGCGCCCTGGCGTGAACCAAAGCGGGTGTAAGTCGCAACGCCAGGATCCGGGTCAACTGTCACCAGTTTGCCCTGGCGGTACGAAGCGGTTAGCACCGTCGGGGCAAGACGACCGTCGTTTTTGGGCGGATCCGTGTTGTCCCACCGATCCGGGGTGAGCCCGTCAGGGAAGCGCAGGTAAAAAAGGTCACACTGCGCTTTTCGGACCTGCTGGGCAGAGGTGTTGTGGACCTCCACCGTCACGTTCAGGTTGTCTCCCGCCACGCCATAATGCACCGTGGCCAAGCCCCAGGGGTACAACCGCACAAAGGTGTTTGGATCGGGCCAACGTGATTCCTTCGGGCCGTCGTAATGTTGTTTGGGGTCGCCTTCCAGCCAAACCGACATTACCGGTTCACCGCGTGGCTCTTTGCCGGCCGAGTCAAGAAACTCCTGACCGTGGTAAGTAAGCGACGCCAATCCGCGTTCACTGAACCGTAAGGCGATCCCCGGTTCCTCGGCAAACACGAGGTTTGCGTGCAGGCCGAGGTACAGCGCACCCGCGACGGCCAGGGACGACACGCACCCCCGGTACCGGACACGACGCGAGAGTTCCGGTAACCGTTGCAGGATAAAGTTCATCACAAAAGCGGGACAGACATTTAGGCCGCGCCGGGCCTGCGGACGAAAGGTTAAGCGAAAGCGGAACTTGCGCCCACCTCAAATGCGCTAAAAGTATGCCGGGTGAGCCGAACAGGGACGGACGAAGAACTCAGCCGGGCGGTACCGGGGCGATCGGCAGGATTTGCGGTCGTCGTCCCCGTGGGACCCGGCGAACGGGAGGTGGAGCGTGTACGCGACCTCGTGGAATCCCTGGAGACCTTTGAGGGCGGCAACTACCATTTGGTCCTGGTTGACGATCAACCCGGGCCGGCGCGGTTCAACCGCGCTGTCCCGGACACGGTCCGGGACCGATTCACCGAAATCAAAAATCCGCGGAACGGACGGGGCAGCGGGTGGGCCGCCGGCTGTGCCGTTGCCGTCCTGGCAGGGTTGCACGAATTAACCAAACGGGCGTTGCCGTTTGAGTTCGCGGTAAAGCTGGACACCGACGCACTGGTGATCCGGCCGTTCTCACAAGCGCTGTCCCGCCAGTTCGCGAGCCATCCTGAAGTGGGCATGATTGGAACGATACGGGACCCCAGCCTGCCGGAACGCGGCGACGAGACGGTGAGGCCTCTGGGTCGGGCACTGGACAAGCTGTTAAAGCAATTTACGGTCTGGCGCGCCACCAAGTGCGGCGGCGTCACTGTTCAGATTGCCTTTTGGGGACGTTTTCGGCTGATTCGAGACACGATTCGTCACGCCTTCATCAACGGGTTCCGGGTGGGCGAACACTGTTACGGCGGCGGCTATGCGCTTTCTCACGCCTGCGTCCGCGCGCTCCACGCCCGGAGCCTTCTGGCCCGTCCCTGCGTCTGGCTGCCGACTCCCCTGGTCGAGGACATGATCGTATCGATGTGCGTGAAGTCTGTCGACTTGGCGCTTCAGGACGGCAGCGGCCGGGAGGAGCCGTTTGCCATTCGCTTCCGGGGCTTACCCGACCGGCCGGAAAACCTCCTGGCGCGCGGCCATAGCATCATCCACAGCGTCAAAGACTTCGGAGACCTTAAAGAGGCGGATGTCCGGGCATATTTCCGCCGGCGGCGTCACCGGGAAGTGGCGGTGTGATTCGGGTCGGCTGCGTTGCGTGGGTGCACGTCCCACTGGACGGGGCGGAAATCGTCCCCAAACATTGGGAAACGGGCAGGAATTCGCGTTTTCTCAAAAATATTAGGTTGCGAATCGGCCTCGCAAAGCAAAATTGCTGGACACACTGAACCTTGTTCTCCCCATGTCGCTTGAGTTGAACCTGCTTTTTGGGTCGTTGGCCAGCCTGGGTACGCTGTATTCGATTGCAACCGCCCTTCGGCTTTCGCGTGCGTTTGGCATGCCTGAATTCGCCGACGACCTTTTTCACCTTTTCCTTTCAGCCTTGTGGGCGGCGACCTTCGGGCTCATTTACCTGCTGCCCCGTTTTCAAGGCAGGGTGGCTGCGCCGCAAAATGGTGCTGACCTTCCTTGCAAAGCTCCGCTGCTGGCCAGGACGGCGCGCCTGGTTCTCGTTACAAAATTTCTAAGACGAGTACGGTGAGCGGCCCAATCGCGACGGGTATGCTGTCGCCGATCGACTGCAGCCGTTCGCCGGGCCCGTCCAGTCCAAACAACGTTTCCGGCCGGGGCAGTCCGTAAGGAGGTGCCTTCGGTCCGGGCAAACTCTTCGCACTGAACCGGCGGAGCCGCCATCCCCGCGTGCTCGCCCGCAAGGTCGTTACGCCTGGCCGGTTTGCATCAAGGTTGACGATGACGGCCCGTTTCCGCCCTTCTTTGTCACGCATCGCGTAGCGCCGGAGGCTCGCGCCGGCATCAAAGTCGGGGCTGGCGACGACAGAGGAGGGACCCAGGGCAGAAAACAGCTTGAGTCCGTAGTAGATGGGCGCGGCATAAAATTGGCCGTCCGCCTGACGCTGCAACGGTGAGTAACAAGCGCCCTGATTGCCGTGGAAGTTCACGCCCGTCCACCCGCGCGCGGCCATCAAGCAGAGGGCGTTGAAGGCCCAAACCGCCGCGGCGAAAGTATCGCTTACTCCCGGTTGACCCCCGTTCCAGACCGAGTTGATTTCGGTCATACGCAGCGGCAGGCCGGACGGGGCGGCTTGCCGGATGACATCGAGCCGGTGGAGCAGGCTGGGGGTGGAGGCGAGCATGCGTGCCTCCGTGACATTGGGATTGCCGGCCGGGCCTTCACTGTAGAAATGGTGGGAAAGGAATGCCGGTTTGAACGAACTCCCCTGCGCAAACCGCGCCAGCCAGCTCGTGTCCGAGGACAAATCCGGGCCGCCAAACCGTGCGCCTGGCACTTTGTCGCGGATCGCGGCGGAAAACCGGTTCCAGTCTTGCACGTACGGGGCCACACCGTAGCCGCCGGGTCGCAAACCGTTGCCGGCGTAAACGTCGGGCTCGTTCCCGATCTGAAAGGCCAACAGGCGGGTTCCGACGGTCTCCGCAACGAGCTGCGCCTCAGCCGCCGCGCGCTCGGCGGTGCCCGACCCGAGGTTCAGCCCGTAAATAAGCCGCCACCCGGTGACCTCAAGAAAGCTGGCAAGCCTTTCGAGTTGAACACGGCCCACCCGGGCGGGCGATGCACCCGCCGGGCGATCGCTGCTGTTCCCGCCGATACGAACGGTGCCAGCCGGACCAAGGCCGCGCACGAGCGCTACCAGGCTCTGGTTTCCCGGCAGAAGGTAGTCGCCGTCCGCGATCCGATCGGTCTCAAAGCTCAGGCCGAGAAAATCGGCCGGCACTGGCGCGGTCCCCTCCGGAAAGTCGAGGTCCCACGGTTCGGGCCCTCTGACCGGTTGGGCCAGAGCCCGGCTGGCGGCAAGCAATCCAACACCGGACGCTGCCGCGAGTTGACGCACAAAAGAGCGACGATCCATAAAGGTTGCGTGTTGGCGTGGGTTGCTGAAAAACCCGCGCCGCCAGGCAGCCGCGGCCATGGTAGCGTACCTGGAAAGGACGCGCAATGGACCCCGCGTCGACTCCTGACGGTTTACGGCCACCCTCCAGCCCGCCCATAGGCGGCTTGCACCAGGGCAAGATCCTGCCCTCCAACCCACGCCCGAAAAAGCAGAACGTCGCCTCCCGCAACCTGCCGGGCCAAGGCGGGCAAAGCCGCGGCAGGCGTGTCTGCAACGTTGATGACCCGGAATCCATGGAAGCGTGAGGCCCCGCAACCATCGGCCGAAAAAAAGCGGCCGACCCAGGAACGTCCTGCCTGCAGCGAGGTGTAGGGGGCGCTCACCCCGAGGTACGCGCACGAGCCGTGTTCGGGGATGAGCAGCGCACCGGGATGCGCTGCGTGTAAACGCCGAAAGATGCCGACCCAGTGGAGGCCCAGGTTCTGAAATCCAAAATTGGAGTCAACGTAAAACAGCGTGCACGCCCAGCGGTTCTCCGCATACCTTATTTTGCGGTCCAGTTCTCGGTAAAGGGCGGTAGCATCGAGAACCGGTTCATGTTGGCGAAAGGAACCGTCGGATCGGAACGAGAGGGACTGGGGACGGATGCACAACCCCACGCGGAATCCGGCATCACGGAACCGTCTGAGAAAATCGTCCGCCACCTCGTCCATCTCCGGGGCGATTCGCTTCAGGTTTGTCGGGTCGCCCACGAACGAACCAGAGGGGTGGGGGTATTGCTCACCTTCCAGATCCCATATGATGATCCCTTGAGCGTTCGCTGCGCGAAGGTTTCCGATGCAAGCCTCCGCCAGCCCCTGCAGCCGCTGGCGGAACTGCCCGCGACCCGGTCCGGATGCGATGTCCAGGTCCCCGGCGCCAAACCAGCCGCGCGGGTTGCCGGTCCATCCCGGGGAGGCGCGAGCGAGGAAGAGCGAGCCGATCGGACGGCGGTCCGGCCAGTGGAAAGAGGGTGGGTGAACGGCTTCGTAGGCCCACGTCCACAGGCCGCTTTCGGCAAGGGCAAGCGCCCCGGCCACGAGGGCGAGCATCACAACGGACAATGTGGAAACGGCCTGCCGACTCACTCCTGGCCAGAGTTTTCGCCCAGCAGCAGGCAATGCTCAAGCTCTGGGAACGACGAAAGTGTCGGTGCCGGTTCGCAGTCCTGGCCGCAGGGCAAGCAGTCAGAATTCGTACTGCCGGCCGTTGTCGCTCACCAGAGTGATAGGAAACTCGGAGATCCGCGTGCGGACTTCGTGCAGGCTCAGGTCCAGCCCCAGCCAGTGGTGGAACGAAAGCACCGCCGACTCACGGTAACTGAGGTGGTGCGCCGCACACCCATTTTCCAAAAATCGCACAAACCGGGCCGAGTTTTGCGCGACTGGCTCCCCCCGCTCCATGCGCATGGCAGTGTAGACCAGTCGGGAAAGAAAATTCCATTGCACCATCCAATCTTCACCTTCCAGAAACGCCCGCTGCTTCAAACGTCCCTTGTCGGATCGGGTCAAAGCGATAAGAACGAACTCCTCGGTGTCCATAATGGCTAAGGGGAGCATCGTCCATTTCGGAACGGGCTTTAGGCGGGAGCAAACAGGTCATGCACCCCAGCGAGTCACCCCCGCCACAGCGCAGATCACCTAGTAGGGCTGCTTGTGGCCGATGAGGTAGCCACGAATCCTTGCGGCGCCCCTAATCCGCCGTTGGCGGGATCCCTTCGGACCTTTTTCCACCGTTAGCCTTCGTTCGAGGTCACGTTGGGCTCGGTGCAAGACCGATTCTTCCACAAGGAAAACCTGCCCGGACCGAACAAAAGCCGTCCAGGCGCCTTCACTTTGAGCGATTGACGCGATCTGAAAGGCGCTCGTTCCCAAATCCATGGCAGTACTCCTGACGATCAAGCTCGCCTCTGACCTCTACCGCGGCCCTCAATCCCCTGACGAATTAGCAAAATATTTGATGGTTGCCGGCGGCGAAGGGACTCGCCGCCCTACGCGGTGGCTCTTTTCAGCCCAAGACCTTGGTTGCATATCTAAAACGTTTTATGTGGACGGGGCGCGGTTCATGTCCGATTGGTAGCCCAGGCAAATGTTCGTCGAAGAACCTGAATCTAACGCGCCTCAGTCAGCCAGGTCGGTCTGTGGGCAGTTCTGCAAGCCGCCCAGGCTAAAGAAGGGAGTGGGCAAGCGGTGAGGGAGGTGGCAACTCCCGTCGCGCCACTCCCCCCACCGCGCCAGTCGTTTTACCTGAACCGAGCTTTCGGTTTTTTCTGGCTTGGACAAAGCGTCTCTACACTGGGTTCGCAGGTCACCGCGTTTGCCGTCCCGTTGCTTGCTGCCATCACGCTGCACGCCACCCCGTTGCAGATGGGCTTGCTTCGAGCCGCTGAATTCGCTCCCTTCCTGATCTTTACCCTGCCCGCCGGGTTCTGGGCGGATTTTGGCATCCGCCGGTTGCTTATGGTGTGCACCAACCTTGTGCAGGGCTTTGCGATCGTGCTCGTGCCAATCGCAGTGTTGGCGGGTTTGCTGCGTCTAGAGGTTTTGTACCTCCTCATGTTCGTGATGGGTTCGTTGAAAACGGTGTTTGAAATGGCTTACCAGACGTACGTGCCGGAACTTGTCGAACGGGACCAACTGGTGACGGCCAACAGCCGGATCATGTTGTCCTATTCACTGGGCCAGTCGGCAGGGCCTGGTTTCGCGGGCCTTTTGGTGGAATGGCTCGGGGCTCCGGTGGCCGTGCTGATTGACGCATTTTCCTACCTGATCTGCGCACTGAGCATCTTTCAAATCGATCGGCAGGAGACAAGACGCTTCAAACCGCCCCATCTCATGGCTCGGGAAATCGTCGATGGATTCCGGATGGTGGCAACCCAGCCCCACATCCGGGCGCTCCTTTGGTTGCTGAGCTTGAATAACCTGTTTATGAACGCGTTGATGGCGGTCCTCGTGCTGTTCGTCACGCGCGAACTGGGAGTGCGGCCCGGGCTTTTCGGAGTGATCGTGAGCCTGGGCGGATTGGGCGCCATCAGTGGCGCTTTGGGAGCAGAGCGGTTCGGGGCCAAGGTCGGCCCAGGGCGGGTGGTGATCTTTGCGTGCCTGCTCGCCGCGCTTGCGGCCCTCTGTTTCCCGGCGATACCCGGTGGATCCGGCCTCAAGGTCGTGTGGTTAACCGCCGCCTATTTTTTCCTTAGCATGGGCGGATCGGCCATCACGGTTTATGCATGGACGATTCGGCAACTGCTCACGCCACGTCAGGTCCTTGGCCGGATGAACGGTGCGTTTCGTTTTGCGGTTACCGGCGTGATGCCCTTCGGCGCCGTCCTTGGGGGCTGGTTGGGTGGGTGCATGGGCATACGTCACACCCTGGTCCTGCTGGCGTGCTGCTGGGTTTTCAGCTGCCTGCTGGCCTGCCTGTCGCCCCTCTGGACGTTGAGGAACCTTCCGTCGTCCACTGCCTCCCCTGCCTGAACCCGGGGTGGGCCGGCGGTCCCTCGGTGACCGGGGTGAAGGGGCGGTGGGTAAGTGCCACACATCAAAGAACCGAAAAATGCCACGACGGGTCCAAGCGCCACGGTTAACCGTTCTTCTCTGAGGCTGCGGTTTGCGGCACTCCTTCATCGCTGCGTTCGTGGCATCCTGGGGCGCCGCCGGCTTCCGGACGCGGCGGAGGCAGATCCTGGAACGAAATGCGATAGCCCCCGGAGGTACATCAACTAAAAGGTTGAGTCTGCCGGTCATCATGGCTGATGTTCAGGTGGAAACTAGAACCGGCTCAACCATGAACCGACTTACGCTTCTTAAGCGGATGCTCTTGCCGTCAAAGCAGCGCAGCGACGCAATGCGGGTTGATTTCGTTGTGAAGCGTCCCGGCTGGATGACAGAGAACATCCGGGAACCGGCTTTTGCACCTCCGTTATGCCCTGAATGGCGGCAAATCGAAAAACAAGCAGCAAAAACCGAAGCACTGGGCGCGAAACCGTTGTGGGATGGTTATAAAACCGTCGTCAATTATCCACGCGCGACTTCTGACAGCCAGAGAAGCTCGGATCAGGTTCGTTCAACGGCACGAGCCGGCATCTTCTTCGCCTGGCTCGCTAGCAGGCGGTCCGCGAACCTGATCGTGGAATTCGGTACGGCTTTTGGCGTCTCCGGGATGTATTGGCTCGCCGGGCTCAAACAAAACCAGAGCGGGCGGTTACTCACGTTTGAACCGAACCCGGTCTGGGCGGAAATCGCTCGTCACAACCTGGCGCAGATCAGCAACCAGTTCGAACTTACGGTGGGGACGTTCGAGGAACACATCGACGCGAAACTGGGCCCCTTCCGTCGGATCGACATCGCGTTCGTAGACGCCATCCATACGGGCGACTTTGTGCGGCAACAATTCGATCTGCTCGCGCCGAGGATGCAGGCCGGCGGCCTCATTTTGGTCGACGACGTGAACTTTTCGCCTGACATGGCCACCTGTTGGCAAAGCTTGGCACGCGATCCCCGAGCCCACGCAAGCATCACGTTGGATGGAAGAATTGGCCTCGTCGAACTAGCAGGCCATCGGCGTGAGCGAGCAGGTGCCTAAGTCACCGTTCCAATACCACCAACCGCCCCGGGGTTGCCTCCGAGCCATGCGGGCCCGCGGGCTGACACCCGCGCTCCTAAGTACGGGAGCAGGTGTTAGCGACCGGCAATGCCCCTGTTTTATTTGGAACCGATCAGGTCCCGCAATTCGCCCCGGGCCAAGTCGAGGTGTTCCTCCAGGTGGTGCATGGTCCCGTCCAGGGCGCGGCGGGCGCCGTCACGGCCTTCATGGACCTGGTCTGGAGTAAGGGCCGCAAGTTGCTGGACGGCGAACTCACGTTGTTGGGCAAGGGCTGTAAGCAAAGTTTGCAAATACACCCGGGTCGGGGCAACCGCGGCTGCCTGCTGCTGCAGCTGGCCGATTTCCGCGCCCCACTCCTGTAATGTGCCCGTTGCGCCTTCCCGGTACGTTGCCGGGTCGTCGGACAGATAGGCCTGGGTTTTTTCCCACGCCTCCTGTGCTCCCTGGGTAACTGCTCCCTTGGCTTTCTGGAAGGCATCGCTTGCCTGTCGAGCAGCTTCACGGAGGCGGTCGCCCACACTCGGGGAATCATCGGCAAAAACGCTCGTACAGATGAGCAGTGCCGTGAGGGTGGTAAGCGTTGCTTTCATGGAAACGTTTGCAGAGAACGCCATTCAAGGGGGGTCCTTCACCAAATCGCAGCGAACGGTTACCCCTGAGTGGGGCAACCGTTCCATTCGACCAGTCATGGTTTGACCGCTCGACGCCTGAAAAGAGCTGGTTTTATAGCGCCAACGTGCAGGTTACCTGAGAATAAACATCCAGTTGCCCCTGCCGGGTTTCACCAGACGCGAACGGCCTTTCGCAGAGGCCGTACACACCGAAGCTCACCCCGTTCGCTTAGCGGCGTGACGGGGAATAAGGACGACCGCCGGAACGATTGCCGCCGCCGCCGCCGGAACGATCTTCTTTCGGGCGCGCTTCATTAACCGTCAGCGTGCGCCCGTCGAGTTCACGACCCTGCATGCCTTCAATCGCCGCCTTGGCTTCGGCTCGGCTTCCCATGGTGACGAAGGCAAAGCCGCGCGACTGACCAGTTTCGCGGTCGCTGATTAAGGCGACTTCAGTCACGCTTCCGAAAGCCTCAAAAGCTTTCTGAAGGTCGTCTGCAGTTGTGTTGAAGGATAGATTTCCTACGTAAAGTTTCATGCTTTTAGCTGATGATTTACTGACGAATGCCAGCTACAGAGCCGTTCCCGGGAACCGGGTTTCAAATCACCACCGAGAGATAACCTCACTTGACGATCCACCGCACTTCGAACTAGATCAAACGTAGCCCCTTAGGCTCGCTCACCTGGAGTAATACACAAGCGAAATTTGCGGCATTCGGATCTTCACCCCTTACCGGCATTCCCGGAACACGTCTTCAGGGCTGTGGCGCGGGTACTTCAACTTCTGTCCGTTCCACCCTGACCGCATGGTCCTGGGGCTCGACCTGTGAGCCGTACGTGTTCGCGTACACCTGCGTAAACTCAGCGCCAAAAAGCAAGATCTGGGCAGCGTAGAAAATCCACAGCAGCAGCGTGATCAGGGAACTGGCTGCGCCGTAAGCCGAGCCGGCGGCGCCGCTGCCCAGGTAGAGCGCCAACACAAATTTGCCGATGGCAAAGAGAACCGCGGTCAGCGCCGCACCGATCCAGACGTCGCGCCACGCAATCTTGGCATCTGGCAGGTACCGGAAGATCATGGCGAAGAGCAACAGCACGACGCCGATGTCGAAGGCGAAAAAGAGAATCAGCGCAACAATGTCTCCGCCGGGCAGCAGATTCTTGAGGTAGGCGTTAAAACCCCGGAGCACGCTCTCCACGGTGAGGGAGGCCAGGAGCAGGAAACACACCCCGCCAACCATCGAAAATGACAGGAACCTCGTGCGCACAAACCCTGCTATTCCCCGACCGGGCTTTGGTTTAACACCCCAGATCGTGTTAAGCGCGTCCTGCAATTGGCCAAAGACGCCGCTCGCGCCAAAAAGCCCGACCACCAAACCGATGATGGTTGCGAGGATGCCGCCCTTGGGCTCTGAGGCGTTCGCCGCAATATCCTGGATGACCTTGACCCCGCTGGGATCGATCAGGTAGCGCAGTTGCTCGGTCAGCTTTTCCCGAGCGTGCTCGCTGCCGCCGAAGACCAGGCCGAACACGGCCAGCAACACCAGCACCAGCGGCGCCAGCGAAAAAACGGTGTAGTAGGCTAAGGCGGCGCCGAGTTGCGGGCATTTGTCCTGGGACCACTCCGCCGCCGTTCGTTTGCAGAGGTCGAAAACCTTGGCCAGGCGAGACCTGCCTGCCCGGGCTTTTTCGGCCTTATCGTTGCTCGCTTTGCGACCGCGGGAATCCGCCGCTTCCGCAGGCCTCCTTTCACCGGCAGCCGGCTGAACCGGCACGGCGGGGGATGCTGCGGCGTGGGTGACCGCCGGCCTGCTTTTCGCGGACCGGCGGACGGGCCACGTCCCCGTCTTCTGCCGCACCACATTCCACCCCACAGCCAGTGCAAGTTCCATGGTCAACGCCAGAAAGTTGGGCAGACCCAAGCCTTTGTCAGGCGGGTGCGCCGCCGGACTTTTCTCAACTCGGCCGGGGGGAGGCCGGTGTCCGGGGAGTGCCCTCCGCTTTCGTTTTCCGGGCAGTGCTTTCGCCAAGGCCCAACCGGCGAGGGCAGCGCAAAGGAGCCAGCTGAAGGCGTTTTTCAGCAGTGCCGGTGTTATCGGACGGGCAATAACCCCGCCGGTTAACGCGGGTCGACGGTCGCCCGCCAGGCCGGTAACCGGCCGTTGGGAAAATGCCACCCGCTCCGGGGGGAGCTGGCTTTTGTACTCCGAGTCCGCCATTTCAACCGCCTCATTACTTCATTCCCGCGGCCAAGGCCACGAAAAGTCCGCGCCCCGTCCATTCTTCCGTCGCAAACCGTCGATGCCGGCCGGGCCCCACTCCAAGTGTCGATCCCGCTAAATGGCACCCCGGTACGGCCGATAACGCCTGGAGGAAGCATGAAGAACTGGACGATCGGCAAACGAATCACGGCAGGATTTGGGGCGACGATCCTGATCACCCTCTGCATGAGCCTGTACGCTTTCCAAAGGCTGACGGCGATTCAAAGGCAGACCACCTACCTGGCGACCGACAGTTTCCCGGCGGCCATTCTGATGGGCAAAATCGCGTTGGAAGCCCAGAGTCAGTCGTCGCAGGCGCTGCTGCACATCGGCCTGGAACGGCCGGAAGACCTGTCGAGGCTGGACAAGCAAATTACCGAGACTGGAAAAAGGGTGCAGGACCTCGTTCAAGGCTACGCTGCGAAGCAAACCCGATCGAACCGTCTCGAGTTCTTGCGGACCTTGGAGGGCGCTTATGCAAGCTTTGAGGCCACCCTTGAAGACGTCTTGAAGTTGAGCCGACAACAAAAGGACAAAGAAGCCTACGCCCTCTTGCAAGAGCAACTGCAGCCGGCGTACCAGAAATTTCTGGACCTGGTCGACCGTGAGCTCGCGGACACGGAGAACGAATCCGCGCAAGCGATTCATAAGGCAAACGCAATCTCCAGTCAGGCACGGTTCATGTTAACAGTCGGCGTCGTTCTCAGCGTTGCCCTTGCCATGTTGATCTGTTACTCGGTGGTGCGCGCGATCAACGGGTTGATCAGCCAGTTGGAGCGGTCCGTCCTGCAGGTCACTAACTCCGTCGGCGAGATCGCGGTGACCGCCAAGAAGCAGCAGGGCACCGCGTCAGAAGTGGTCTCTGCCACCAGCGAGATCGGCGCGACTTCCCGGCAGATTGCGGCCACCTCCAAAGAATTGCTAAAAACGATCCGGCAGGTAACGGAAGTGGCGGAGCAGACGTCGGACCTGGCCGGGAACGGCCAGACCGGGTTAACCCGGATGGAAGCTACCATGCGGCAAGTGGCCGAAGCGTCCGGCGTCATCAGTGCGAACCTTGCGGCGTTAAACGAAAAGGCAACCAACATCAACCAGGTTGTGACCACCATCACGAAGGTGGCCGACCAGACAAACCTGCTGTCCCTGAATGCCGCCATTGAGGCGGAGAGGGCCGGCGAGTACGGCCGTGGGTTCGTGGTGGTAGCGACAGAGATCCGCCGCCTGGCCGACCAGACCGCGGTTGCGAGCTACGACATCGAACAAATCGTGAAGGAGATGCAGTCGGCTGTTTCTGGCGGGGTCATGGGCATGGAGAAATTCTCAGATGAGGTCCGCCGCGGCGTGCACGAAGTGGAGCAGGTCAGCCGGCAACTGGCCGAGATCATCATGCAGGTCCAGGCGCTGACGCCGCAATTCGAGACCGTCAACGAAGGGATGCAATCGCAGGCGACCGGCGCTCAGCAGATCAGTGAAGCCCTGGTGCAGCTGGCGGACTCCGCCCAGCAGACCGCTGAGTCGCTTCGACAATCAACCATGGTGATCGACCGTTTGAACTTTACGGGAACCGAACTGCGCACCGGCATTGCCTTGTTTAAAGCCCAGCCGGCCTAGGGGTCACGCCAACCGAACGAGATTCGCATGCTTTTCATCCTTTTTCAGCTTGGCCCGGCCCGGTATGCGATTCCGGCCAACCGGATTGTGGAAGTCCTGCCGCGGTTGAAGCTGAATGGGCTTTGGCAGGTGCCGGCCGGAATATCCGGATTGTTCAATTATCGAGGAGCCGTGGTGCCTGTGGTGGACCTGAGCCTCATGATCCGGGGTGAGCCAGCGGCCCGCCGCCTAAGCACCCGCATCATCCTGGTGGAGGCCACGCAGGGTGAGCGGAAGCGGCTGCTCGGTTTGATGGCCGAACACGTAACCGAAACCATGCAATTCAACGCGGGAGCGTTTTCGGAAACCGGGGTGGCATCGGACGGTGCGCCCTGCTTAGGCCGGATGGCCAATCATGAGGGGAACTTTATTCAGCGGGTTGCGATTGAACAGTTACTCACCCCAGGCATACGGGATGCGCTGTTCCGTGAACTGGTGGAAACCTGATGCCATTCACCGAAGTCATCGCGCTGCTGAAAGCAGGGATCGGCCTCGACGTTGCTTCGGTTGGCGCGGATCTGATCAGACGTGCCGTGGCGGAGCGGCTCCGCGCCAACCAGCTTGAGGATGTTCCGTCGTACGTTGACCTTTTGCGACGCTCAGCACCGGAGATGCGGAACCTGATTGAGGCGGTCGTGATCCCGGAGACTTTCTTTTTCCGGCACCCTGAAGGCATCAACGCGTTCCAGCACCGCGTTCGTGAGACGCTGTTTTTCGCATCCGGAATGATCCGTGTTCTCAGCGTTCCCTGTTCGACCGGTGAAGAACCCTATTCTCTGGCGATAAGCTTGCTTGAGCTGGGACTGACAGCCGACAGATTCCGGATTGATGCGTTTGACGTGAGTGAACGCGCCCTTCAGGTCGCGCAGGCCGGCGTGTTCGGGAACCATTCCTTTCGTGGAACCGACCCTGACGTCCGGGCGCGGTTTTTCGCGGAGACCGATGCCGGTGCGCAATTGGATCAACGGGTTCGCGCCTGTGTTCGGTTCGCACCCGGGAACGTCGTCGCCGAGAATTTCGGGGTGTTCTGTGAACCGTACCAATTCATCTTCTGCCGCAACCTGTTGATCTATTTTGACGAGGAGACACAGGGTAAGGCCCTGGATCGTTTGGAAAAACTTCTTGTGCCGGACGGACTGCTGTTTGTCGGTCCGGCCGAAGCCGGTTTACTGACCAACCACGGCTTTGCTTCGGCGCGTTTGCCGATGGCGTTTGGCTTTCGCCGGCGCGAACCGGCACTTTGGCCAGCTCCTAAACCCATTCGCAGGAAAATTTGCCTGACCCCAAACGCGGCGTTGACCGGCCACCAGCCTAAGTTGCCAAGGCCGAGCCGCACGGCCACGGAAACGCCTGCGGCCGGGGCCGCCACTTTGCCGGAGCTGGAGCAAGCTGGCCGTCTGGCCGATCAGGGCCGGCTGGCGGAGGCCGCTGAAGCGTGTGAAGCCCTGCTCCAAAAGGCCGGTCCCTCTGCGGCCCTCTTTTACCTGTTTGCGCTTATCCGGGACGGTGAGGGAGACCGGGACCAGGCCGATCGCTTTTACCGGAAAGCCCTCTACTTGGAGCCAAACCATTACGAGGCTGCCATTCACCTCGCCTTGCTCCAGGAACATTCGGGCAACCATGCCGCAGCCCGGGTGTTGAGGGACCGTGCCCGTCGGGTCCAGGAGGGCACCCGATGATCGCGAACTCGGCTAACGGAAACCTGGCCAATGGAAGTGTGCCCACGGCCGAAGCTGGCCGGCCAAACGATTGTTGGAACAAAATTGGCATCTGGGGTAACCGGCAATGCCCCGTTTTGAAAGGTGCGGTCCACTGCCGCAACTGCGGGGTTTATTCTTCAGCCGCGGGGCACCGGCTTGAGCAGGAAGTGCCGCCGGCTTACATGGACCATTGGACAGAACATTTCGCCCGTGCCGGGCACCTTGAGGACGAGCCTACGCAGGGCATCCTGATCTTCCGCATTGGCGCCGAGTGGCTGGGGTTGTCGCCGCACAGTTTGCAAGAGATTGCGGTTGATCGTCCGATTCATACCGTGCCGCAGCTGCGAAACAAAGCGGTTTTGGGCGTCGTCAACATCGGGGGCGAACTGCTCATTTGTGTGACCCTGGCCGAGTTGCTTGGTTTGGAAAACATTGCGCCCAACGTCCCCGGACCTCGCCGCACCATTTACCGCCGGCTCTTCGTGGCGGTGCGCGAAGGCTCCCGTTTCGTGTTTCCGGTGGATGAAGTGCGGGGCCTCCGCCGGTTCAGTCCCTCGGAGTTGCAGCAGGTCCCGTGGACGGGGCCAAAAGCGCCTCCGGGTTACATCCGCGGCCTCCTTCCCTGTGAGGGCCAGAACGTTGGGTGCCTCGACGGCCCACTGCTTTTCCTCGCCTTAGAGCGCACCCTCGCATGAGTGCCACCCTGCCGCCGGATCTCACCGATTTCTCCATGATGGAGCTCTTCCGGCTGGAAGTGAACAACCAGGCGGCGGTCCTGGCCGAGCATTTGATCGGCCTCGAACACCAACCCGTCGATCCCTCTCGGCTGGAAGTATTGATGCGGGCGGCGCACTCGCTGAAAGGGGCTGCCCGGATGGTGAATTGTGAAGCGGCTGTGCGGCTGGCGCATGCAATGGAGGAGGTCTTTGTTGCTGCCCAGACCGGACGGCTCGTGCTGCTGGTTCGCCAGGTGGATGTGCTCCTGCGCGGAGTGGACCTGATGCAGCAAATCGCCCAAATGCCTGAGAACGGCACGGAAGCGGAGAACGGGCCGCTGGTTCCCGGGATGGCAGACTACCTGGTCGAACTCGACACGATTCACCAGGGCAACGCCGCGGAGCCCCCGCGTACCCCGCCGTTTCCGGCGGCAGTCCCGCCCGAAACGGTAGACACGGTCCCGGGTACGCCGACAGCCACCGGATTGTCCGCCAAAGCGGCCGAAAAACCGGCGGCTCAGCCGCGGTTTTTACGCGTGACCGCTGCAAACCTGAATCGGCTGCTTGCCTTGACGGGTGAATCCCTTATCGCCTCGCGCCGGTTGGAACCGTTGGCGGGGTCGCTGCTGCGGGTTCAACGCCAGTTGGGCGGGCTGAGCAAGACCCTCGACGCAATCCATGAAGCGTTGGGCCGGGAGACACCCGTCCGACCATCGGTGGCGCACGTGCATCAAGCCAGAACCCAATTGTCGCAATGCCGCCGGGCCTTGTCTGAACGGCTGCTTGATTTAGAGGATTCTGACCAGCGTTCGGCGCACCTGTCGCATCGCCTTTACAATGAAGCCCTGGCGTGCCGGATGCGGCCGTTTGGCGACGGCCTGCTCGGATTTCCGCGGATGGTCCGCGACCTGGCCCGGACGCTCGGCAAGCAAGCCCGGCTCGAGATCCAAGGCCCCAACACGTACGTCGATCGGGACATCCTCGAAAAACTGGAAGCGCCGCTCACTCACCTGGTGCGCAATGCGTTTGATCACGGCATTGAGCCGCTCGAGGAACGCCGGGCCGCCGGCAAGCCTGATGAAGGGGTAATCAGACTGGAAGCCCGGCACAGTGCCGGTGACCTCCTGGTCAGTGTTTCCGACGATGGCGCGGGGATCGATTTGGCGGGGCTGCGAGGCGCCGTGGTTCGCAAGCAACTGACAACCGCGGCTGAAACGGAAAAAATGAGCTCCGTTGAGCTGCTGGACTTTCTCCTTTTGCCTGGCTTTACGATGAAGCAGACCGTCACGGAAATCTCCGGGCGGGGCGTGGGCCTGGATGTCGTTCAGGCGCTGGTCAAGGAAGTGCGCGGCGTCATCCGGATCACGACGGAACGGGGAACGGGAACCACCTTCCAACTGCAACTGCCCTTAACCCTTTCGATCGTCAGGGCGCTGCTCGTGCAAATCGAAAGTGAACCCTACGCGTTTCCGC
Organism: Chthoniobacterales bacterium; assembly: GCA_036401335.1. GTDB lineage: Bacteria > Verrucomicrobiota > Verrucomicrobiia > Chthoniobacterales > JAFAMB01 > DASWVC01. The sequence goes on along the minus strand of DASWVC010000293.1, from coordinate 4,732 downwards.
TGGCGCACGTTGCGCGGGCATTCAGGTTGCCTAAAGAGGGGGTTCGGGCCGTGGGCGGCCGGCAGTATTTTTCCTTCGACGGTCAGCAGATCGGGCTGGTTTCCGCCAGCCAGATCTTCGGCGGCGGGGGAGAAGCGCCCCTGAGCGCGGAAAACTGCGTGCTGATCATCGGTCAAGCCGGCCGGCTCTATGGTTTGGTGGTGGAGAAATTTCTTGGTGAACGTGAATTGATCGTTCAGCCGCTCGACCCGCGATTAGGTAAAATCAAGGATATCAGCTGCGGTGCGCTGATGGAGGACGGCGCCCCGGTGTTGGTCGTCGAAGTCGCGGACGCCGTTCGTTCGATCGAAAAACTGGTCGAGACGGGCACCCTGACCCGCATCCAGCGCGAGGATGCCCGGGAGGCAAACAAGAAGCGAAAACGGATTCTGGTTGTGGACGATTCACTCACGGTGCGGGAGCTGGAGAAAAAACTGCTCCAGACGCGGGGGTACGAAGTCGAGATCGCGGTCGATGGCATGGACGGCTGGAACGCAGTCCGGACGGGAAAGTTCGACCTGGTCGTAACCGACGTGGACATGCCGCGACAGGATGGGATTGAACTTGTCTCGCTCATCAAACGTGATCCCGGGTTAACAGCGCTCCCGGTGATCATTGTCTCCTACAAAGACCGGGAGGAAGACCGGCGGCGCGGCTTGGAAGCCGGAGCGGACCATTACCTGGCCAAGGGAAGCTTTCACGACGAGACCCTGCTGGTGGCGGTGGTCAACCTGATCGGTGAGGCGACCGGATGAGAATCGGGATCGTCGATGGACTCCGTTCAGCGGTTGATTCCCTGCGCGAACTGCTCACGGCTTCTGCGGTCCATGAAATTGCCTGGACTGCCGGGACCGCGGCTGAAGCGGTTGAAAGGTGTCGTGACGATCCTCCCGACCTCGTCCTGATGCAGTCATTGGACGGCGCGGAAACCACGCGAAGCATCATGAAGCGGACGCCTTGCCGGGTTTTGATCCTCACAGAGCTGGCGGGAAAAGATTCGCCCGCGGTGTTGGAAGCCTTGCGGGCCGGCGCCATCGACGCGGTAAATTTCCCTGTGCATCCCGGCTCTCGGCAAACGGGAAAAGCCTTGCTGGAGAGGATCGCGCAGATCGGGCACCTCACGAACCGCCGGGGTTCAATGCCGGAGGAGCTAAAACCAGGCCCGATCGTGACCAAGCTTGTGGCCATCGGTGCATCCGCTGGCGGAAGCACCGCCCTTAGTGCAATCCTTTCCAGTCTGCCGCGGCACTTTGAACCGGCCGTGGTGATCGTGCAGCACATCGAAGCCCGGTTTGCGCCGGACTTCGTCCAGTATCTAAATGAGCATTCACCGCTGCCGGTGAAGCTGGCCCGCGAGGGCGATTCACTAACCGCCGGGACCATTCTCGTCGCTGCCACCGGCGATCACCTTGTCTTCAAAAGCCCGCACCGGATCGGTTACACGGCCGCGCCGAGAGAACATTCCTACCGACCGTCCGTGGACGTTTTTTTTGACAGCACCGTGCGGCATTTCACCGGGTCGGTGGTAGGTGTTTTGTTAACCGGGATGGGACGGGACGGCGCGCAAGGGCTGAAACACCTGCGTGATGCCGGGTACCACACCATTGCCCAGGATCAGCAAACCAGCACCGTTTACGGGATGCCGAAAGCTGCCGCCGAGCTCGGCGCAGCTACCGACATTCTGCCGTTGGGAAAAATCGGACCACGCCTCAGGCAACTATTCTTACGTTGAAAGGATGCTTCGGTTCTATGTCCGCGCCTGCGCATCGGGCGCCGCCTGCATTTAACAACGGGATCCAAGCTTGTCAGGACAATCGTTAAAGAATGGAGAACCAACAAGTTTACCCATGAAAAGCGAGCACACGACGGAGAGGATCTCAGTTCTGTTGGTCGATGACCAACCGATGGTAGCTGAAGGCATCCGGCGCATGCTGGCCACCGATGCCGGGATTGCGTTCAGCTACGTGAGTGATCCTACCCGGGCGGTCGAAGCGGCTGAGAAAATCTGCCCGACGGTGATTTTACAGGATTTGGTCATGCCCGGGGTAAATGGACTCGACCTGCTGAAGGAATACCGCAACAGCCCGCAGACCCGGGAAATTCCTGTCATTGTCTTGTCCACGCGGGAGCAACCCGTGATCAAACAAGCAGCGTTTGAGGCCGGCGCCAGCGACTACCTGATCAAGTTGCCCGACCGCATTGAACTGCTGGCGCGCGTCCGCTTGCATTCCCAGGGTTACCTGCACGAGCTGCAGCGCAGGGCGGCGTTCCAGGCGCTTGAAAAGGCGCAAGCCGAGCTGTTGGGAAAAAATGCAGAACTGGTCCAGCTGAACAACCAACTGGCGGAAGTGACGAGATCCAAATCGGAATTCTTCGCCAACATGAGCCACGAGATACGCACACCGATGGTGGGCGTGTTAGGAGTCGCCGACGTCCTTGCAGACACCCCCTTGAGCGCTCCGCAAAAGGATCTGGTGGAGGTCATTCGCACGTCCGGCGAGACATTGCTGCGCATCATCAACGACATCCTTGACCTGTCAAAGATGGAGTCAGGCAAACTTGAACTCGAATCGACTCCCTTCCTCCTCAGTGATGCCATCGACCAAGTGATGGAGTTGTTGGCGCCAGGAGCGTTCGCAAAGGATCTTGACATCATTGCGTGGGTCAGTCCGCAGCTGCCTGCGACCGTGCTCGGTGACATCACCCGCTTGCGGCAGATCCTGCTAAACCTGGTGGGCAACGCGGTCAAGTTCACGGCCGGCGGTGAGATTTATCTGGAAGTAAACCCTTCTTTCGATGGGCCGAATATGGTTCATTTTAGCCTGGAAGACACGGGCATCGGGGTAGCACCAGAAAAGCTCGACCGCTTGTTCCAAGCATTCAGTCAGGTGGATGCGTCCACGACACGCCATTTCGGAGGCACGGGACTGGGTCTCTCGATTTGTCGTACTTTGACCAAGCTGATGGGCGGCCGGATCTGGGTGGAAAGTGCCGTTGGCAAAGGCACTCGGTTTCATTTTACCATTTCCTTGCCCCCTGTTATTTCCGCCGAACCTGGCCGGAACGTTGCCGCATCGACCGGCAAACGACTGATGCTGATGGTCAAGAATGTCCGGTTGCTTAGGCAGTTAGCCACCTGGGCCGAGGAACTCGCCCTAGAGGTGGTGATTCGCTCAGATCCGGCGGAGAGCCTGAGGAATACACGAGCCGGCTACCTGATCATCGACGCCGATGCCTGCAGGAGCGAGATTCCGGCGTCGAGCCAGATGAACGGGTCGTCCCTGATTCTCTTGACTCGGGCCAGGAACCGGTCGGAGTGGGCCAGCCTTTACCCTGCGGCCATCGTGCTCGGGCTGCCCTTGAGAAAAGCTCGCTTCCTCCAGGCGATTTCGGATCAGGGCGTTCCCCTGGACGTGAGGGGTCCACGCAACGGAGCTTCGGTCCTGCAACGATCCCTGGCCGATCTCAACGTGCTGATCGTCGACGATACCGCCGTCAACCGGTTCGTGGCCGTCGCCCTGCTGAAAAAGCTGGGGGTCCGTAACATCATGGAGGTAGAGAACGGTCGGGAAGCTGTTGACGCCGCGGTAAGCGAAGCTTTCGACCTCATCCTGATGGATGTGCAGATGCCGGGGATTGACGGCCTGCAAGCAACCCGGGAAATTCGTGCCCTTCTGCGGCCGGCACGGCAGCCTTACATTGTGGCGCTCACTGCGAATGCGCTTGATGAAGAACGGGAGAGGTGCGTTTCGGCCGGCATGGACGACAAACTGGTGAAGCCTGTGGTTCGGGCTGAGTTGGAAGCCGTCCTCCAGGCGTCAGCCGCACGCGTGCCCGCCGGCTAGCCCGGATCTCCCTTTGCGGCAGACGTGCATCGAAGCAGTTTCGGCCGTTCGGGCTCGCACCGCCCCGGCCGGGCCGGGTAGAAAAGGATTCTGCCCAACCCATTATGAACGCCTTAGACTACGTTGAGATCGCGGAACGCCCGCTCGAGATTTCGACCCCTACCTCCCGGCGAGCGTTGTTGCAACTTGCGGCCACGTGCCGCGTCAAGGACGGCACGGATGTCCTCGATATCGGCAGCGGCCACGGTCTGTTGTTGCGGCTCTGGGCTCGTCACTGGGCCGTGCGAGGCACCGGTGTGGACCGAAGCGCTGACGCGGTCGGGCAAGCCCGCCGGAAGGCCGAGGCGGAGCGCGTCTCGGACCGGGTACGGTTCGTGGTAGGGGAGGCGGCGGATTTGCCCATGCGACCAGAGGGCCACGACGTGGTGACCTGTGTTGGTGCCTCGTTTGCCTTGGGCGGTTTCGCGCCAGCGGTGGCCTGGATGGCCGGGCGGGTGCGGCCCGGAGGTATCCTGGCGGTGGGAGAATTGTTTCTGGTGCATCCCGTTTCCGCCGAGACGCTACGCCGTGAACAGGCAGCCGACTTACGAACCCGGGAACAGTTGCTGGATGCGCTGGCCGAGCAAAACGTCAGACTGCTTGGGGTCATGCCGGCTTCCACGCGGGAGTGGGACCGGTACTGCGTGTCCAGTTGGCGTGCGGTTGCCGCATGGGCTCGGGCCAATCCTTTGCACCCGGACCGGACCCGCCTTGAACACGAGGCCGATACCTGGCGCCGACGCTACCGTCGGTTCGCCCGAAGCTCGGTCGGCTGGGCATTTTTTGTGGCGGAACGCAGTTGCGTGCGT
>DASWVC010000292.1:0-11524 GCA_036401335.1 Chthoniobacterales bacterium | reverse complement strand
ATCAATCCGTGGCTGACCACCGTGCTTTACGCCGTGGCGGGCTTCCTGGTGGGGATTGTGGCCGTGGTTCCCTGCATCATGATTGCCTTGTTCCCGCCGGCCATCCGTTTCTCCGGCATCTCCTTTTCCTACAACCTGGCTTACGCGATCTTCGGCGGCCTCACGCCCCTTTTGTTGTCATGGCTGCTTCACCTCGACCGCTTGGCTCCGGCACACTACGTGGAAGCTCTCTGTTTGCTGGGCATCGGCATCGGCGCCTTTCTTGTCAAGGAAGGCCGTGAGCGACTTCTGGGCGGGTGACGGCCGCGCCAAACCGGCCAGGAGCATTGCCAAGGCCGCATGAGGTATCCACACCGTTCAAGCGGAGACCTGACTCGGGCTCGTTACCGGTTTACGCCGGCACACGGTCAGTTCGTCACAGCGGGACAATACAAACGGTTCCGTGGAGATGGCCCGGTGGAACTCCGCCTCAGGCCGGGCGCCGTGCAACTCGATGACAAGGCAATCCACGCGAGTGATCCAGTCATGGTAATTGGAGGCAAACAGCTCCACTTCAGCCCCTTCGACGTCGATCTTCAGGATCGAAATGCGTTCAAAGCCCGAGCCGGCCAGGAGGCCGCTGATGTCGGTGGCCTCGACCTCTGGCAGATCACCGGGTGTCACCTCCCGCATTTGCCGGCCCCACGCACCCCCGTTACGCGTAGACTCCTTGAACGTCAGGCCCACCGGCCTCGACCACACCGCCGCCTTAAGGGCCTTTACCCTTGTGCCATAAGGGGCCAGGTTGACCTGCAACGCTTCAAACGAACCCGGGTCAGGCTCAACTGAAATGACGTGGCTTTCGGGAAAACGCGTCAGAAAATAGGCAGACGAATAGCCGACGTTGGCGCCGCAATCGATAATGAGGCCGGCGTGTTTTATCTCATCCAGGCAGCGGTATTCCCGTTCACCGTAAATCTGTTTGAAAACAAACCGGTCGGTTGTTCCGGGACGGCAGCACAGCGGGAACCGTGCGTACTTGGATTGGTACCAAAGAGGTTTTCGACTGGTGTCTAAACGCCGGTTCTGGATCTTGTAGACGAAGAAAGGGAAAAGGCCCAGGTTGTCGAGTTCAGTCTTCCAGCGGCGCAGGGTGGACATGGCAAGGCAAAATCTCCAGGTCCGGGGCCCGGTCAAGCACTGGAAAACAATAGTTCCCACGGCCTGCCGTTCCTGCGCACTCACTGCTTTTCCGGCCGGCGAAAGAAGGCGCGTAAGCCCTTACCCGGTTGGGGTTTGGGGGAACTGGTCGGAGGCTCGCAAGATCCAGGCGCTGTTGTGCCGGGTGAAGCCGATGTGCGGGTAGTAGTCCACCGCCTTGGGCGCCGCCAGCAAAACCAAGGTGGATTTTGGCCCCATCTCCGCGCGGGTGCGTGCGATAAGCCCCTTGCCGATGCCGGCACGCTGGCAATCGGCGTGGACGGCCAAATCCGCCAGGTAACCAACATAAACAAAGTCGGTGAGGGTACGCGCCAACCCAATGAGCCTTTCCCCCTGCCAGGCCGTCACCACCAGGTTAGCGTGGTCGAGCATTGCGGCCATGCTTTCCCGGTTCGCCGTGGGCCGGCGCTCACCAAGGGTCGAACGGGTGTAGAGTTCGATAACCTGAGAAAGGTCCAGACGGTTGCCGACGCGGTAGTCGATGGCGCTCATGGAAAAATCAAAGAATGCCACAAATCAAAAAATGCCACCAACCAAAGAATGCCGGACATCGGCACCGGGGCCGTGATGATCCGCTACCCCCAGACGTGAATGAACCTGAACCCAGCGCTCATGGCGACACCAGGTGAGAGGAACCTCGGGGACCATCCCTCGGTGTCCCTACGAGCAGAAAATCAAAGGGTGCCACAAACGTCAGACGCAGACAAGAACAGCCGAGTGTCGCTTACCAGAGGCGCAACAGCTTCCACCACAGTCCGCCGATCACGAGCCAGATCAGGAGGTTAATGACGCTGGTTAGTGCCCCTAACTTCCACCAAGTGCCGAGTTTTACGTAGCCTGAACCAAACCCCGTGCACGCCCCGGCGTTTGGCCTTCAGCTTCCGTACTTCCCGCGCCCCCACCGTTCGACTGAAAAGGCCTTCGCGGCTCTCGGACGGAATTTTGTCGTGTTTACGCACGATGAAACTCCGCAAAGCCGCGAATCAATCCGCTTTCCAGTTTCGCCAGCGTGATTCGAACGCGTTTCTCCCGATCGTCCAGTGCCAGAAACCTCCGCTCGACGGCTTGGCGCAGCCGGCCGAGATCGGCGCCGCCGACCGCGTGACGCGTGCAAACCGTCACCTCGGCACCAGCCTTCACGAGCACGCCGGCGTGTCCGTTTCGCTGAAGACCTGAGAAGGCAGCAGGATCCTAAGCTTTAAGCGCGACGGCAGCACGGCCTGAATGGAGGTGATGGCACCGGTTGCGGTATTGGCGATGCGTTCTTCCGATCCGGACAGTTCGGTTCCCATCGTGGGTTGGTACCCGAGACGCGAGGGCATTCGCCCCATGAAGCCCGAAACTTCCGAACCCGCTTGTATAAACCGGAAGATATTGTCAACCAGCAAAAGAACATCGCGGTGGGCATCGTCCCGAAAATATTCGGCCATGGTCAGGGCCGCGTTTCCAACCCGGAACCGGCTTCCCGGGGGCTCGTTCATCTGCCCGAAAACCATCACCATGTTAGGCAGCACCCCCGCTGCCTTCATGTCATGGTACAGTTCCTGGCCTTCACGGCAGCGCTCGCCAATGCCGCAAAAAATACTGACGCCGTCGTGATGCCCCACCATGTTGTGGATCATTTCGGTCAGCAGCACGGTTTTGCCCACCCCGGCCCCGCCGAACAGCCCGGCTTTGCCGCCGCGTTCCAACGGCATGAGGACGTCGATTGCCTTCATGCCGGTTTCGAAAATTTCCGATTTGGTTGACCGTTCCGCCAAAGCTGGAGGGTTTCGATGCACCGAGCGCCATTCAACGTTCGAGAGTGGTTCGCCCCGGTCGATAACGTTGCCAAACCCGTCGAACATCCGCGAGAGAAGCCGTGGTCCGACAGGCGCCCGCAACGGCCCCCCCGTGTCCGTGGCCAGCGTGCTGCGAGCGAGCCCTTGCGTGGGCGTCAACGCTATGCCCCGGACCGTATTCGCGCCCAACTGGGCCCATACTTCGATGACGATTTGTCCGTCGTTGCCGGCATGGAGCAACGAATTTATGGGCGGAAGTTTTCCATCGAATTGAACATCGACGACACTGCCCCGCACAGAAACGATCCCGCCGCGATTGGCATCGGTATACTTATCCATGCTCGCCGGTTAGTCGGACCAAGTTCAATCGCGAATTTCCGGAAGGTCATCGAAGTGTTCACGAATGTAGGTACGGTGTTTAGCCAGGAGAGCCTCGCCCCGCGCCAGCAACTCTGCAGCATTAACCAGATTGGGGGCGTAGCGGATCGCTTCCATCGCCAGGTGGATACGGCTCATCCGGTTGAGCACGACCATGTCAAATGGGGTCGTGGTGGTACCTTCCTCCTGGTAACCGCGCGCATGAAAGCGCCCGGTGTCGGACCGTCCGTGCAGCAGCCCATGGATCACGGCGGGATAACCGTGGAAGGCGAAGATGACAGGCTTACTGGCCGTAAAAAGGTTAATAAAGCTTTCCTGAGTCATCCCATGCGGGTGCCGGTCACGCGGACAAAGGCACATAAGGTCGACGACGTTGACCACCCGGACCGGCAGTTGGCGTCAGGCGGCAGGTAATTGTGGTCGCTTAAAACTTCGAGGACGCGGCCATCGTGCGAGACGTGGTCGTCAATGTCAATCACGCGACTCACCAGGCAACGGTTGGTCGCTTCAAAAACCGCCCCCACGCGGTTCGAATTCGTTTCGTCCGGACAAAAAAGGCGGAAATTCGATTGTCGCGCACGTGCGCCAGCGGCACCTGGTGCGCGCGGAAGGTGCCCTCCACCGGCAAGCCGTCCACCACCTTCGGGCATGTCCAGCCTTTGGGCGTGCGCAGCACGATCGCGGGCCAGCGCGGCCGCTGCGTGCAACCGCCGGTACGCGCTTCGTGCTGGAGGTCGCGGATCCGAAGCACCGCTTTTTCCAACGTGACCGCAAAATCCCGGTGCACGCGTTCCGGATCGTCTCCGCCTACAAAAGACGGCTCGTAACCGTGGCCGGTCAAAAAGCTCTCGATATTTTCGTCCGGTTCGCGGCCCCAGACCGTTGGCCCGGAGATCTTGTAGCCATTCAGGTGCAGGATGGGCAGCACCGCCCCATCCCGAACCGGGTTCAGGAATTTGATGCCTTTCCAACTGCCTTCGAGCGGTCCGGTCTCGGCTTCGCCGTCGCCTACCACCGCCGCTACGATCAGGTCAGGATTATCAAACGCCGCCCCAAAGGCATGGACCAGCACGTAACGCAGTTTGCCTCCTTCGTGGATGGACCCAGGCGTCGGTGCGCTCACGTGACTGGGAATGCCGCCGGGGGTGGAAAACTGCCGGAAAAGCCGGAGCATGCCCGGCTCGTCCTGGGTTATCTTTGGGTAGTATTCCGAGTAGGTTCCTTCCAGGTAGACGTTGGCCACAAGCGCCGGCCCTCCGTGCCCCGGACCCGCCATGCAGACGACGTTAAGGTCATAACGGTCGATCAACCGGTTCAAGTGAACGTAGATCAGGTTCAAGCCCGGTGACGTGCCCCAGTGGCCCAGCAGTCGCGGCTTGATGTGCTCGGCTCTCAACGGTTCCTTCAGAAGGGGGTTGGCCAGCAGGTAGATCTGCCCGATGTTCAGGTAGTTGGCCGCCCGCCACCACGCGTCCATTTTGCGGAGCAGGTCGGGGCTCAGGTCGGATCCTGAAGGGGGCTGCGCCGCTGCTTCCGCCCGATGGACCGTACGCTGGCCATTGGTAGTAACGCCCATCGGCAAACCCCGGACCAGCGTCATCTCAGCAACCTTGTCGTTCATTCTTGGAATTCCTTAAACAGGCGCGGGAGTACCGGGAGGAAGAAAACGTCGCGCCGGTACCAACGTTCTCGTGCGCATGGTCCGCCCGAGGGGTTGGGCCGTCCTGGTCCAAGAGTCCGCGTGGCGCTGCCCGCAGGATAACCTTCGCTCCGATGCACCCGTCGCCCCCATACTTTCGTCGTCGGGTCGGCGTTGCTTTTGCGTATGGGCAAAGCCCGCCGGCACGGCCGAAAGCATCAGACGGGTGTTGGCAAGGCGCGTCCTTTCAAGCGCGAACGGTCACCACGGAACATTGCGCATGGCGCACCACGCGTTCGGCCGCGAGCAGCCCGGGGTTGAGGGTGGTCCGTTGGACTTCGACCACGTGAAGGAGGGTGACGCGGGCGCCGACCGGTCGCGCAGCTTCAAGCGCGTGAGCGACGGTGGTTGCCGATTGAGCCGAAAAGTCAGTTGGAACCAGGATGTGTTGGTGCTTTACGGCCGGGTGACTGGCCGGCGCGCGCTGGGAAGATGGGGTATCGGTGGGGGGCATAGGGGTCCTCGATTAGGAACATCTGCCTTATCGTGCAGTGTTGCGACATTGCACTGGCGGGCTGGTCGGGTGCCCTCGAGATCCTCAGCTCTGACGGCATAAATGCGGACCGCAATTATGGTTAGTTTGTGGGGTTAGTTATGGGTGTCGGATGGGGTTTGAATGCCAAAGACGGAAGGTAGCCCGCCGCCGGGCGGCGCCGGGAATCGGCCGGGGCCTACTGCCCCCGCCCGGCTCGGGGCAGGGCAACTCGGGAACTGCGGAACAACCGTAGAGAGCGCATTCAAGGCCGTCGCGGACCAACGGCACGGCAGCGCCTGCCGCCGTGGACTTCCGGACGGGATTCTACCCGGGCGGGCCTCGGGCTGCCCGGGCCGACGTTTCGCCCCTTGTGCCGGCGTTGACTTGGGGTTAATTTCCACGTACGGAGCTTGCGCCGTTTGCGCGCCATGAAATTTCGTCACCTTGAGTATTTCGTGGCCGCGGCTGAGGAGTTGAATTACACCCACGCGGCGGCCCGGCTCGCGCTGCCTCAGGCCCACCCTTTGGCCGGGCGTTCGCCTGTGCCCTTGAGCCTCCTGCGCGAGGAGCCGCTGGTGGGCTTGAACCGGCTCTGCCCGACCTACAATGCGTGGCTGCTCGCAGCGTGCCGGCGCGAAGGTTTTGTTCCGCACGTGGTCAAAGACGCCGACGGGGCCTCGAGTGCCCTGGCCTTCGTGGCCGCAGGCTTCGGTTTGGCGGTGGTAAGTCAACCCGTCGAGCGAGTGGCGGCCCCGGGAGTGGTGTTCCGGGAACTGGCTTCCAGAACGCCGGTGCGAATGCCGCTGGGTGCCTTTTGGAGCCCGGCTGCAGCGTCGGCCGGCGTGGCCGCGCGGTTTGTGACCGTGCTGGCGGAAGCCTGCGCGGCCGCCGCCTGAGCTCCCCAAGTGGACTGGCGCCCCCGAAACCCTTGAGCGGGCCGATCGGTGGGCACGGTGTGCGCCCTGTGGGACCATCCGCAGACCGGCGAAGGGCAGTTCTCCACCGTTCAAGCCGCAGGGCGCTCGGGCGCGGCCCCGGAAGTCCACTTTCACGTTACGGCAAACTTCAGCGCATGAACACGCCCCGGGTGGAATTACTGAGGCTTGGCTTCCGCATCCGAGCCGCGCGGACCGCATTGGGTTATAGCCAAGGGGGTTTTGCCGCCGTCTGCGGCCTCAGTCGCGAGGCCGTCGCCGGGGTGGAACGCGGTGAGCGCGACGTGACGTTTTTGGTCCTTTGCACCCTTTGCGCCACCCTGGGCTGCGACGTTGCGGCGCTCACCCAAGGCCTCCCCGAAATCACCCCGCGCTGAAACTGAGGCGTTCAGCGCCGCTCCTGATGCTCTGCAGGCGCCGCGTCAGGCCAGACAGCTCTGGCCGTCCTTTCGGCCCCGGTACCTGTAGAAGAAAAACCGTCGGCCCTCCTTGGCCGGCGGCCACCATGGCTGCGATGGTTCCTTTCTCTGGGCATCATGACGCCTTTCCACAGATCACGCCAGAAAAATACTCCTACCAGGGAGGCGTACAAGGAACAGCCCTGCCATGCCCGCTGGCGCCCGTTCCGGGCTTGGGGGCCACCAGCCTACCGCAGAGTGATCGAAAAGGAGAAATCTCGAACGCGAGAAAGCAGCTCCTAACGACGGTTTCACTCCAATAATTTGAATATTGTAAGACCATAGAAAACATTTGTGCGATCACAGTGCGTAACACGCCACCGGATGCCCACAACCTGCAGTAGTAGAAAGGAAGGAAGGGATTCCATGGTCAATTCCGTTTCCTGCCAGTCCGACTCTCCACCGATGTCGTCGCTTGCCAGTAATGGCCAGCTTTACCTGATCCTTTTCCGAAAAGGCCAAGGCAAATGGCGCCTACGGGAGGCGATCACGTGACGACAGTCGTTCTCGCTCTCGTCGACGTTCAGGTGCGGTGGGAGTTGTCATGAATGCATGCGTTTTTTCTTCCTGCCGCCGGTACCGGTACCTCCTTGACCATGGCTGGCACGACGTGCTGGATACCAACAGGGGTTACGTGGCGTGGATTGGGTTGAACCCATCAAGTGCGGATGAGCACCAACTCGATCCGACAGTGCGCCGGGTGCGGTCGTTCACCGATCGGATGGGTTACCGCCGGTTGGTGATGGTGAACCTGTTTGGGTGGAGGTCGCCTTTGCCCGAAGCGATCCAACGGGAGCAAGATCCCGTGGGTCCCGACAACGACCGGTGGATCTTGGAAACCTGCCGGAATGCTTCGGCAGTGGTGTGTTGCTGGGGTGCCTACGGCATTTACCAGAACCGTGCGCAATGCGTCCTGAGCCTCCTGGCTCCCTTGCCATTAGACTTGTTCTGCCTGAAAGCGTCCGCTTCCGGGCAACCCGGCCACCCGCTGTACGCAGCCGGCGCCACGCCCCTCCGGCCGTTCCGACCCGGGGTGAAACCACCCAAGGTGCCAAGGTGCCCATGACCCTTGGAGACGTGCTCGAGCAGCGGCCTTCCAGAAATGCCACTGATGCCGATGCGGCCAACTTGCGCCTTAACCGGCAAGAGCATCTTGGCGTCCACGGCTAGCCGCCGCCGGTGACAATCCCCTCTTGAGGGCAGGTCCAGGGGTTTTGGGGCACTGTCAGGCAGCGCAGGAAGGCGATCACCGCCGAAAGGGAAACAAACATCATGCCTTCACCTGTGTCGCAACCGTCCGTGGGTCCTCAGGGCAACCCTGACGAAGCATCCGCCGTTCCGCTGTCGCCGCGGATTGAGGAGCAGTTGCGCCAAGCGGTGGAGCAGGTACCCGATTTTGCGGTGTTTGCCCAAGAACCGGACGGCTGCGTGAGCAGCTGGAACGCCGGGGCCGAGCGGCTGTTCGGCTACACCCCGGCCGAGATCGTGGGGCGCAACGTCCGGATTTTGTTCACGTCCGAGGACCAGGCCAGCGGCCAGGCGGAAGCCGAGCTGGCCCAGGCCGCCGAGACTGGCCGGGCCGAGGACGAGCGCTGGCACCGGCGCAAGGACGGCAGCCGCCTTTACTTAAGCGGGGTCACGACGGCCGTGCGCGACGACCAGGGCCAGCTGCTTGGTTTTGTCAAGATGGCCCGCGACCTTACCGAGCGCCAACGCCTGGAAGAGGCACTGCAGGCGACGGACCGCCGCAAGGATGAGTTTTTGGCCATGCTGGCCCATGAGCTGCGGAACCCCTTGGCGTCGGCGACTGGCGCCCTGGCCTTGTTGGACGAAGCCGGCGCTGCCCCCGAGGCGCGCGCCTGGGCGCTGGAGGCCCTCAAGCGGCAGACCGGGCAGTTGACGCAGTTGGTCGATGACCTCCTCGACGTCTCGCGCATCCAGAGCGGCAAGATCCGGCTGCGCAAAGTGCGCCTGGATGCGGCCGAGGTGCTCGACCGGGCCGCTCAGGCGGTGCAGTTGCTGGCCGAGGCCCGGGGCCACGACCTGCGGCGCGACTACCCGCACGGGGTGCTCACCATGGAAGCCGACCCGGCCCGGCTGGAGCAGGTGCTGGCCAACCTGCTGACCAATGCCGTCAAATTTACGGATCCCGGGGGCCGCATCGAATTGATCGGACGCCACGACGGAAACTGGGTGGAGATCATGGTGCGCGACAACGGCACGGGCATGGTGCCCGAACGCATTCCGACGCTGTTTGGGCTGTTCGTTCAATCGGACTGTGCGATCGCGCGGTCCCAGGGCGGTTTGGGGGTGGGCCTGAGCATCGCCCTAAGATTGGTGGAACTGCACAGCGGCACTTTGAGCGCCCGCAGCGAGGGGCTCGGGCGTGGCAGCGCGTTCACCGTGCGTTTGCCTGCCGCCGCCAGCTCGAGGGATTTAAGGGGGCCGAGCCGTGAGCCCTCCCGGACTGAATCCGCGGGGCCGGGACCTGCGCACGGTCGGGCCAAGGTGCTGGTCGTCGAGGACAACCGGGACCTGGCGATGGGATTACGGCTGCTGCTGGAGCTCAAAGGGTACGTGGTCCAGGTCGCCCACGACGGCTTGGAGGCCCTGGAAGCCGCCCGCCGTTTCCGCCCCGCCGCGGTGCTGGCCGACCTTGGCCTTCCGGGCATGGACGGCTACGAACTGGCCAAACGGTTGCGCACCGAGCCTTGGGGCGCCGGGGCGCTGCTGGTTGCCTTGAGCGGCTACGGCCGCGAGGAGGACCGCCAGCGCGCACTCGCAGCCGGGTTCGACCGGCACCTGACCAAACCCGTCGACCCACGGGTGATCGAAGCCGTCCTGGCCCGAACCGCGGGAAACGGCGCGTAGCCGCGAAGCACTGGGCAGAGGCCGAGCCCGCCGGCATAGCCGAAAGCAACGGCAACGCTTCCAAAAGGGTATTGGAGACGCACAAGGTTCCCCGCGAGGCGTGAGCCGTGGCCTTAACGTTGACAGGAAAGCCCCCGGACCCGAAGAAGCCGCGCAGGCCAAAAACGGCTGCAAAACCGCCGGGGCATTCTGGCGACGTCCCGTCCATGATGGCGGCGTTCGCCCCCCTGGAGAACGCCGAGGTCTTTTCGAGGCTCGGCACGTCGTCCAGCGGCCTGAGCCGGGCCGAAGCCGAACGGCGTTTGCTCGAACACGGACTCAACGCGGTAGCGTCGGAAAAGCGGCGGGGCTGGATCCACCGCCTGTTGGCTGCGGCCCGCAATCTCCTGGTTCTGCTGCTGGCCGTATTGGCGACCCTGTCGTTTGCGACCGGCGATTTTCGAGCGGGCACGGTAATGGCGCTGATGCTCGCCCTCGGCGTGGGATTGCGCTTTGTGCAGGAGTCGCGGGCAGAAGCGGGGGCTGCCAGACTTGCCGCAATGATCCGGGTGACCGCGGCCGTCGTGCGTGACGGCCAGGAAGAAGAATCACCGCTTAAAGGGTTGGTGCCCGGCGACGTGGTGAAATTGTCCGCCGGTGACATGGTGCCGGCCGACGTGCGCCTGGTCGGGTCCAAAGATCTTTTTATCGCTCAGGCAGCTTTGACCGGTGAATCCTTACCGGCCGAAAAGCTGGACGGCCCTCAGCATGGAGAAGGCGTCGCTCCCCTGGAGGTGGCCAACCTCTGCTTTCGCGGCACCAGCGTTGAAAGTGGCAGCGCGACCGCGGTTGTCGTGGCAACCGGCGCGCAGACTTACTTCGGTAAGCTGGCCTCCAGTCTCAGCGGCCCCGAGGTGGAAACCAGTTTTGACCGGGGCATGCACCGCTTCACGGTTCTGATGGTCCGGTTCATGTTGGTAATGGTGCCGCTGGTGTTCCTGATTAACGGCTTTACCAAGCATAACTGGCGGGAGGCGTTCTTTTTCTCAATCGCCGTCGCGGTCGGACTGACGCCGGAGATGCTGCCGATGATCGTTTCGGTGTGGTGCTGCAGTACCGCGAACTGCATGAAAAGTTTTCCATTGAGCAATACCGCAAAGTCGACGAACTCCCGTTCGATTTTTCCCGTCGAATGATGTCGGTGATCGTCGAAATGCCGGACCACGGCCATCGCCTGCTGACGAAAGGAGCGCCCGAATCGGTCTTTCCCCGCTGCGGTTTCTTTGAATTGGCCGGCGAGATCCGTCCGATGGATGCCAACCTTATCGGGCAATTGACGACGCAGCATCAGGACCTCAGCCGCGACGGCTTTCGCGTCCTGGCCGTGGCCTACAAAGACTTGGCGAAGCGGCCCGCTTATGCGAAAGCAGACGAGGGCGACTTGATCCTCAAGGGCTACGTGGCTTTTCTCGATCCGGGCAACTATTACTACTCCGTTAAGGAGTAATTGACGTCACGCGAATTGTCGAGGTTGGTGCGGCTCACGTATGAACCGCACCTGGACGCCGAAATGGGACCCTGAAGTGTTGGAGCGCCTGGAGGCGTAGGCGGCCCGGGTTCGCTGCGGGTTTAACCATGCCCGCCAGGCCCTCTGGTGCGGGGTGTACGTGCGGGGGCTCTTGATGGAGGGCGAACGCAAAAGCATTGAGCCGCTCGCGAGCCGGGCGAGCCTGCCGGCGGCGCTGGGC
>DASWVC010000291.1:0-12990 GCA_036401335.1 Chthoniobacterales bacterium | reverse complement strand
GGAGCACCAGATTGCCGCGCGGTGGACCGGGCGCATGCAGCTCAAGGGACACATTGAAGAACCCGTGAACATCCTTTCAGGCGGAAACCAGCAAAAGGTGGTTCTGGCCAAGTGGCTCGCCACCAGGCCAAAGGTGCTGATCGTCGACGAGCCGACCCGCGGCGTGGATGTCGGCGCGAAAGCGGAGGTGCACCGCACGTTGAGTCAGTTGGCGAAAGATGGGATGGGCATCATCATGATTTCCAGCGACATGCCCGAGGTCATCGGAATGGCCGACCGCGTCCTGGTGATGCACGAAGGTAAACTGACCGCGGAACTGTCCCGCGCGGAGGCAACCCAGGAAGTGATCATGTTCGCCGCCACCGGCCAAAAGGCGCCGGCGGTGAAGGCTGCCAAACCCCTGCCGCATCGGTCATGATGAGCAAAGAAACCGGCAATGCAGCGGGCGAAACCGCGGGAACCGAGGGCCTGAAAGCCTTGATGCGCAGCCGTGAAGCCAGTCTCGTGCTGCTGATCGCCATCCTGACGGCGGTGACCACGGCGTTGAACCCGCGGTTTCTGAGCCCGCAGAGCCTGAAAGACCTGATGCTGAACGTCTCGATTATTGCGCTGCTGGTGCTCGGCCAGACGGTCATCATTCTGATGCGTCAGATTGACCTTTCGATCAGTTCGACGGTCGGCATCACGGCGTTTCTTTCAGGAACCCTGTTTATCAACCATCCGGGCATTCCGGCAGTGGCGGTGATCCTGCTGGCGGTGGGAGCGGGTGCGCTGCTTGGGGCGGTGAACGCCGCCTTGATTGCCTGGGGAAAAATTCCCGCCCTGATTACTACCTTGGGCACGCTTTACATTTTTCGGGGCGCCAACTATGCCTGGGTGCACGGCCGGCAAGTCAACGCCGTGAATGTCCCGGGCTCTTTCCTGGCGATCGGGACCGAGACGTTTCTGGGAGTGCCGGTGCTGACCTGGATGGTGCTTGTCCTGCTCGTGATTTTCTTCATGGGCCTGCGTCAGTACCGGGCAGGGCGCGAGTACTACGCGATCGGCAGCAACCTGAACGCCGCGGTGCTGGCCGGAATCAACGTGAACCGCCGGGTTGCCACCGGGTTTATCATCTCCGGCGCCGTCGCCGGTCTCGCCGGCGCCCTCTGGCTGGCGCGCTTCGGCACGGTGGATGCCACAGCGGGCGAGGGAATTGAACTGGGGGTGATCACGTCAACCGTCGTGGGGGGCGTCGCCATCACGGGCGGGGTGGGCACGGTGGCCGGCGCGGTCCTGGGCGCCTTGTTGTTGAGCGTGTTCAGCAGCACCCTGGTTTTTCTGCGGGTGCCGTCTTTCTGGCAGCAAGCGTTCCAGGGCGCGATGCTGCTTGCCTCGATTGCGGTGGACGCTTACCTGGCGCACCGCCACGCGCTTCGGTCGCGGGTAAAATGGAGCCACGTATGAGGGAAGAAACGACGCCGAGCACCCGCCGGCTGGCACGTCGCGTGACTTGGGAAGTCATGCTCGTCGTTCTGCTGGCGGTGGCCACAGGCGCCGGGACGCTTTACAACCCGGATTTTCTCACCGCGGCGAACTGGACCAACCTGCTCGCCAACTTCGTGGAGATCGCCCTGATGGCGTTGCCGCTGACGCTCATTGTCATCACCAACGAAATCGACCTTTCGGTCGCCTCCATCCTGGGACTTTCCAGTTCCTTGCTGGGAGTGTTATGGGAAGCAAAAGTCGCCTTGCCGCTGGCGCTTGTCCTTTGTCTGGCGGCGGGCGCTTTGGCCGGCGCCCTGAACGGCTTTCTGATCGTGCGGTTTCGCCTGCCCTCCCTTGCCGTCACGATTGGAACGCTCGCGTTGTTCCGGGGGTTTGCCTACATCCTGTTGGGGGACAAGGCCGTGGCTGATTTTCCGCCCGAATCGGCAGCGTTCGGGCTCGGGGTGATACCCTTCACGTTCATTCCGGTACCCTTTGCCCTGTTCATCGTGCTGGCAGCCATCTTCTGGGTTGTCTTGCACCACACCACGGTGGGCCGGAGCCTTTACGCCACGGGAGGAAACCAGAAGGCGGCGCGGTTTTCCGGGGTAAACATCAGCCGCCTGAAAATGGCATTGTTTGTTGTTTCGGGCGTTATCAGCGCACTTGCCGGCATCGTGTACACGTTCCGATTTTCGAGCTCGCGGGCCGACAACGGGACGGGGTTCGAGCTGAGTGCGATCGCGGCGGTGTTTTTGGGCGGCGTCACGGTGCAGGGCGGCAAAGGCACCGTGACCGGTGTCGTGCTTGCGTTGCTGCTGATCGGCGTCATCAACAACGTGTTAACGCTTGCGGATGTAGCGAACGAAATCCTCCGCATCGTGACCGGATCTTTGTTGATCGTCAGCGTGCTCCTGCCCAACCTGATCGCGTCCGCGCGCGAACGGTTACGGCGGCGGCAACACAAGGCGGCAACGTTCGGCGCCGCCTCGGTCACCCAATGACGTTTGCCGGTTGAGTTTATGATGGTGCAAAAGTTTTTTGTCATGCAGTTGCGCCCGTCGGCGGAAGAAGAATACCGGCGCCGGCACAACCCGATCTGGAAGGAGCTGGAAGAAACCCTTCGCGCCCACGGCGTGCGCCGTTATTCCATTTCCCTGCACCCCGGTACCCGGCAACTCTATGCCTGCGCCGAGGTTGAAGACGAAGTCCGCTGGAACGCAATCGCCGAAACGCCGGTGTGCCGCCGCTGGTGGGATTACATGGCCGACCTGATGGAGGTAAATGAGGATCGCTCACCGCGGGTGATTGAATTGCAGGAACTGTTCAACCTTGAAGCAATGAACAGCAATGAACAGCAATCTCCAGGGATGGCGTGAGGTGATTGGCACGCCATGAGTTCCACTTTTGCCGCTAAGTTCAAAACCCGGGCCACCCAGCTGACGGCGGACCTCGGCCACCGGGCGAAAATCCGCAGTGCGCTCAAGAGTTACGAAACCGCGCGTGACGAACGGAAGGCGCAGTTTCAGGACTGGCAGGCGGCTCGGTCGGCGGCAGCGGCGACCAAGTGGGAGGCAATCAACCACCTCGACACCTACCTGGTAAGTTTTGTGGACCAGTTGACTGCGCGGGGCACGAAAGTTTTCTGGGCTAACAACGGCAAGGAAGCCTGCGACTACGTCGTCGCGCTCGCCAAAGAGAAAGGAGCCCGGTCGCTCATCAAGTCGAAGAGCATGACTTCGGAGGAGATTCACCTGAACGAAGCCCTACGGCAGGCGGGCTACGAAGTGGTGGAATCAGACCTGGGCGAATACATCGTCCAGCTTCGAGGGGAAGCCCCGTACCATCTGGTGTTCCCGGCGATGCACCTCACCCGGACGGAAATCAGCGACCTTTTCGAGCAGAAACTGCACTCGCCGCCAACCGACAGCCCCGAGGAATTGACGATGATCGCCCGGCGCCAGATGCGCATGAATTATCTGCGGGCTGACATCGGCATCAGCGGGGCCAATTTCGGCATCGCTGAGACCGGGATGATTTCGATCACGGAGAACGAGGGGAACGCGCGCCTGACAACGGCGGTGCCCAAGGTGCACGTGGCGTTGATGGGCATCGAGAAGATCCTGCCCAAGTTATCGGATCTGGCGTTGTTCCTGCCGCTGCTGGCCACGGCCGGCGCCGGCCAGCAGGTCACGTGTTACAATTCGTTGATTGGTGGACCCCGCCAAGCGGATGAAGTGGACGGGCCGGAAGAATTTCACGTCATCCTGCTCGACAACCAGCGGACGCACCTGTTGGCTGACGCCGAGCAGCGGGACACCCTCCATTGCATCCGTTGCGGCGCATGCCTGAACGTGTGCCCGATTTTCCGCAACGTGGGCGGACACACCTATGGGACCACCTACCAGGGCCCGATCGGGTCGGTGCTGACGCCTCACCTTCGCGGATTGACCGATTGGAACCACCTGTCCTATGCGTCGTCGCTCTGCGGCGCGTGCACCGAAACATGCCCGGTAAAGATCAATCTGCACCACCACCTGTTGCACAACCGGCGGAATGCGGTGACGCAAAAGCCTGATTTGATGGAGCGGCTGGCGATGCGCGCGTTTGCGTTTCTGACGCATCACCCTGGAATTCTCAATTCCCTTGCCCGGCTGAGCCGGCCCTTGATGCCGTGGGTGAGCCGGGCCGGGCCGTTGCTCCCGCCCCCGATCAAAGGGTGGCTCATTTCTCGTGATCTGCCGCCCGTTGCCGCCCGAAGCTTCCGGGATTACTGGAGGGCACGATGAATTCGCGCGAAGCGATTCTGGGCCGGATTCAAGAGGCCCTGCGGGTTCCGGCAGCCCCGCCATCCGAACACAACCATGGGCACGACGGCGGGAGCGGCCGGCACGGTCCACTTTCCGGAACGCAGGGCATGCAGGCCTGGCTGCCGCTGGTGCCATCCGGTGCGGACGGGCAGCTCGCACTTTTTCAGAAAAACTGCACGATGCTGAGGACGGAACTCCATGTCGTGTCCGGTCAGGAGGAAGCTCGGCAAACCTTGGCAGCCGTTCGCGACGCGCACCACTGGACCCGTGCGGCCGTGCACCGGAACGAATTGCTGGATGCGGTCGTGCCGTCGTTGCAGCTGGAAATGCTTTACACGGAGCAGCGACCGGACGCCGCGGCCCTGGAAACGTGCTCGGTTGGCATCACCGCCTGCGACGCCCTCGTTGCCCAGACCGGTTCCATTCTTTTGACGGCGCGTAGCGCCGGCGGTCGGTCGCTTTCGGTGTTGCCCCCGCACCACGTGGTGGTGGCCCGGGGCGACCAGCTCGTGCCGGATTTACCCGCGGCCTTTGACCTCCTGAAGTCCAGGTACGGGTTTCGTTACCCCAGCTTTACTACTTTGATTACCGGCCCGAGCCGAACAGGCGACATCGAACGCATCCTGGTCCTGGGCGCCCACGGCCCCAAGAACCTGACCATCGTTTTGATGCGGTAACGATTCGGCCGGCTCGCAACCAGCGTTTTGGGCCTTCCCCGGCGTGGCCGGTCGCGTGCTCTTGCCTGCCCACGAGCGGCTGCGGGTCGTCAGCGCGTTGATACTGGCGAAAAGCACGCTGGAAAGGGCGAAGACGGCAAAAAGGCCACCCAGATCTGCGCCCAGGCGGGCCACGGCCAGCCAGCCCACCCCGGCAGCCACCAGCAAGCGCACGCTGCCGGCCACAAAAGGCCAGCCCACGTTCCCCGCCCCCTGGGCGGCAAAGTACAGCAGGAGGCCCAAGCCAACACATCCGTAAAAGGGCCCGACGATTCGCAGGTAAAGGGAACCCGCTTCCAACACCGCCGGCGCGTCGCTGAACAGGCCCAGCCACCCGCGGGGCGCAAAGGCTGCGGCCAGACCGATTGCTTCTGCAAAAAGGGCGCCTGCCACTGCCCCGGTCCAGGCAATTCGCCGTGCGCGGGCAACCTGGCCTGCCCCAACATTGCTGCCCACCAGCGTCACGACCGCCGTGCCCAGCCCGAAGAGCAGCGGAATAAGCAGTGCATCCAGGCGCGAGGCCAGCCCGTAGCCGGCCAGCGCATCCGTGCCGAAACGTCCAACGGCTCCGGTGACGAAAAGCAAGGTGAGATTGCCTTGGATGGTGCCTAGGGCCGAGAGGGCCCCCACCTGGAGGATTTCACCGAAGAGCCGCGGATCCAGCCGCTCCCACCTGAGTCGCAGGCCGCCTCGACCGGAACGCAGGTAGCCTGCCAGCACGATCCCGGCCACTACGTAGTAGGTAACGACCGCCACACCCGCCCCGGCCACGCCGAGCCGCGGCAACGGGCCCAAACCGAAAATGAGGGCGGGCGAGAGCGGGACGAGCACCGCTGCGCCCGCCAGGATGACAAGCGCGGGCACCTTGACGTTGCCCGCGCCGCGGAGAGCCGCCGCGAGCAGGTTGACGCTCCAGACGGGCACGGCACCGGCAAAGATCACATTGGAATAAAGGACGGCTACCCCCAGGCTCGCCCCCGAGCCGCCCAGGGCACGGTAGAGGGCCGGTCCGCCCCAGAGTGCACCGAGGCTGAAGATCAGCCCGCAGCCAACGGCCAGAACCAAGGCATGAAACACCAGGCGATCGGCATCGCTTTGCCGGCCGGCGCCCAGGGCCTGCGCCACGGCGGAAGCTACCCCGCCGCCCACCCCGCCATTCGACATGGTTGTCATCAAGAGGAGCACGGGAAAAACCAGCGCGACCCCGGCGAGGGTTTGCGTGCCCAAGAAACTCACGAAGTAAGTCTCTGCCACACTCACCAAAGTCTGCGCAAAAAGGACAACCACCGTGGGCAGCGCCAGTCGCAGCATCGCGGGCAGGACCGGGCCGGCGAGCAGCGCTTGAAGGGCTTGACCTGCCACCGGGCCTGTTACCGTAGGTTTCGTGATTGTCACAAGAGTTTTAAACTTTTCCCTCAATCACCGGGCGGGCGCGCCGGATCGCTTCGATCTGGTGCCGATGCAGTCGCAGGTGAAAAAAAGCGGTAAAATGCCATCCGGCGGCGTCCAGCGGACCAAACCACGGGTGGGCGAAGCGAACCTGCGTGCGCAGGTTTTCCACCCCGGCCACGCATTCCTCAAAATGCTCGCAGGCCGCCTGGAACTCTTCCACGACCTTTTCGTCAACCTCCACCCGAGGTTTAACCCTCGCCGTGCTGGCCACAAACGCGGGGGTCTCGCCCCGGCCGAGCAACCGGATGACCTCCGCCACTTGCCGGTTGACGATGCGCAAGTGGTCCAGTGTCATAAAAACCGACCAGTAGCGGCTGCTGTCTTCCAACCCGCGCAACCGTTTGATGAGCACGCGGCGGCAACCCTCCTCCGGGCGGCAGCTTCGCGCCAGGTCCAAGATTTTCGTGCGTTCACCCGCGAAGAGCGCAGCGGTGCTGGTACGCGTGGACCGGCGAGCCTGCCAATTCAACATCAAGCGGGCGATGAACAGTTCGGCTTTGGGCAGCCCGGCGCCTGGTGGGCCGAGGGAGGGAACAGGATCTGCAACAGCGTTGGACATGCTTGCATAGTAAAAGTAAATTACTGCTGGAACGCAAGTAAAATCGCTGGCATCTTTCGGTCGATGGTTCAGCCCGAGCAATCAAACCTTCCCGGCCCGCGTCGTTCACCTTGCCCGGTGGCGTGCAGTCTAGATATTTTCGGCGACCGCTGGACGCTGCTGGTCATCCGCGATCTTCTGCTGGGAAAATCGCGGTTCAAGGAGTTCGCTGCGGCGCCGGAACGCGTTCCCACCAACATCCTCAGTGACCGGTTGGCCCGTCTGCTCCGGCATCGGATCGTTACTCAGGTAACCCCGGTGGACGGGTCGAAGCACCTTGCGTACCGGTTGACCCCAAAGGGCGAAGCACTGCGGCCCCTTCTCGCCGCCATGCGGGATTGGGGGCTTGCCTGGGAAAGTGGAACCCGCGCGGGTTTGGAGTCTAATTGAATTCGAAAGCCCCGCATGGCCGGGTGCCGCCCCTGCAGAAGCGGCGGGGAATTAAAAAAGGGCGCTTTTTTGTGCCGTGGGCTCTGCAAATCAACCGCGGGGCTCCGGGAGAATAATGCTCGGGCACCCCTTTATTCGGTGATGGCAGCTGCCAAAATCCTTTCCGAAATGGGCCGGCTTATGGGCTGATCTGCCGGTCCGGACCACCGCGCTCGACGGCGGCACTGGCCAATGCGCGGAGGTAATTGTCGGTCACGCCCGCCAAAGAGCGTTTGTTCCGCTCCACGGCCAGCTGGTGTTCCAGCTTGGCGCCGTCAGTTAAAGACGCTTTAACAATGTTAAACGCCAACCGGGCCAGGACCACGGTTTCAAACACGTTTTTCAGGGCTTCAGGCCCCCCGGCAGCTTCTGACCGAGCTGCAGCTGACGGACACGGGACGCGTTCGGCTCCGGATCCTGCACCGCGAGTTCGCAAAGGGTAAGCAGCACACCTTTCCCCAAAGCTTCAAGTTGCTGCCCCAACTCCCGATCGCGGGTCGCCGCTTCCAGCACCAAGGATTCGACCGCAGCCAACTCCGTCATGGTTGAACTTTAAACGAAAGAATCAGGTGCGTCTAATGCTCGCCGCCGGTCGCGAAACTTGTTAGCGTGCAGGCTTAACCCCCAATCGCTCCTATCACCCAGTTGCGGAGAACCTTCATGAAATACCCTTGCTCGCTGGCCACAGCGGTCGTTGTCGGAATGTCACTCACCTTGGCTGTCCCGTTTAGTCGAGGACAGGAGAAACCGATCAAGAAAAACCTGAAATTGGCGTTTCTTCCCAAGAACATTAACAATCCTTACAATGTGATCGAAACAAAAGGCGCCATGGAGGCTTGTAAGGAGATCGGTGCCCAGGGCAAGGTGGTCGGGCCTTCTGATGCAGCGGCCTCCTCGCAGGTGTCCTACATCAACACCTTGATCACCCAACGGCAGGATGCCATCGCCCTGGCCGCGAACGATCCGAACGCCCTGATCCCTTACTTGAAACGGGCCATGGAACAGAAAGTGAAGGTTGTGACCATGGACTCCGATACGGCCCCGGAAGGCCGGACTTTGTTTATCAACCAGGCGTCGAGCGAAGGCATCGGTCAGGGTCAGGTGCAGCTTCTGGCCAAGGAGATTAATGCCACCGGCGAGATCGCGATCCTTTCGGCGACCCCCAATGCGACGAACCAGAATACCTGGATTGGTTACATGCAGGAGGAACTTAAGAAGCCGGAGTACCAGGGCATGAAACTTGTCAAAATTGCGTACGGCAACGATGACGACCAGAAATCCTTTACCGAGACCCAGGGCTTGCTGCAGGCCTACCCAAACCTGAAGGGCATTATCAGCCCGACCACGGTCGGCGTGGCGGCCGCTGCACGTTACCTTTCAACCAGCCCCGAAAAAGGCAAGGTTGCCCTGGTGGGTCTGGGCACGCCTAATCAGATGCGGCAATTTGTGAAAGACGGGACGGTGAAAGCGTTTGCTTTGTGGAATCCGGCGGATGTTGGTTACCTGGCCGCTTATGCGGCCGCCAATCTGGCGTCCGGAAATCTTCAGGGTAAGGAAGGGGAAACTTTTTCGGCCGGCAAGCTGGGCAGTCGTACCGTGGGTAAAAACGGGGTGGTGATCCTGGGGCCGTTGACGGTGTTCACCACCGAAAACATCGATCAGTTCGATTTCTAAGCGGGCTTGCGCATCGCCGAATCAATGCCCATGCAACGTTCCCCCCAGACGGCGCAGCACCCTTTCCGGGTCGGCCTTTTTGGCATCGGCCTGGATGCTTATTGGCCACAGTTTACGGGGCTGCGGGAGCGGCTGACCGGTTACCTCCAGGGAGTAGCCGCAAAACTGCAAAGCCCGGGTGTTGAAGTCGTTAATCTCGGGTTGATCGACACGCCGGAGAAAGCCCAGGACGCCGGACACCGCTTTCGTCAGGCGGACGTTGACCTGATTTTCCTGCAGGTTACGACTTATGCGCTTTCCTCGACCGTCCTGCCGGTGGTGCGCCGGGCCAAGGTGCCGGTGATCCTGCTCAACCTCCAACCCGAGGCTGCCATCGACTACGAAACCTTCAATCGGATGGGTGATCGGACGGCCATGACTGGCGAATGGCTGGCTTACTGTTCGGCCTGTTCCGTGCCGGAGATCGCGAACGCCTTCAACCGTGCCGGGATCGTGTTTCACCAGGTCACCGGCATTCTCGGCGATGACCCGCTTGCCTGGCGCGAAATCACGGACTGGATCGACGCCGCGCGCGTGGCTCACGTGATGGAGCACAACCGGCTCGGGGTAATGGGGCATTACTACAACGGCATGCTGGACATTTACTCCGACCTGACGCAGCAGTGCGCGTGGTTCGGCGGCCACATCGAGATCATCGAAGTTGACGAACTGGCTGCGCTGCGGCGAGGGGTCACGGCCGAGGAGGTCAGGGCGCGGACGGCGCATTTCCATGAGGCTTTTGAGGTGCAGGCGGATTGTCCCGAGGCGGAACTTAACCGTGCCGCGCGTACGTCGGTGGCGCTTGATCGATTGGTGGACGAACACCAACTCGGCTCACTGGCGTACTATTACTTGGGGACAGGCAACCCGGAAAACGAAGACGCAATCAGCTCGATCATTCTCGGGAATTCGCTTCTGACGGCCCGCGGTATCCCGGCAGCCGGGGAAATGGAAATAAAGAACGCTCAGGCCATGAAGGTGATGGACAGTTTCGGTGCAGGTGGATCGTTTACCGAGTATTACGCGATCGACTTCAAGGATGACGTCGTGCTGATGGGTCACGATGGCCCGGGCCACCTAGCGATTGCGGAAGGCAGGACAAAAGTCCGTCCTTTGCAGGTTTACCACGGCAAAGTCGGTTCGGGATTGTCTGTTGAGATGTCGGTCAGGCATGGGCCGGTAACGCTGCTTTCGGTGGTGCAAACCCGCGATGGCCGCCTGAAGCTGCTGGCGGCGGAAGGAGAGTCGGTGCCGGGTCCGGTTCTGGAAATTGGGAACACGAACAGCCGTTACCGGTTTGGCCTTGGCGCGCGCCGGTTCGTCAACGACTGGAATGCCGTAGGCCCAGCACACCATTGTGCGGTTGGGGTGGGTCACCTGTCGGGAAAGTTGAAAAAGCTGGCCGCCGTGCTTGGCATGGACCTCGTCCAGGTCTGCTGAAAGAAGGTGTCGGGGTATCGGAGTGTCGCAGTAACGGGGTGAAAGAACAAAGCGGCCTCCAGCTTCCACAAGTCAAAAAACCGGAGAATGCCACGAGTGAAAGCCGGGCCGGTGGCCTGCCTGCATTCTTTGCTTTGCGGCCTTTACCCCGATACCCCGTTACTCCGACACTCCGTCACCTTCTGCCGCTCGCCGGCTCAGTGTCGTCGAACTCTGACCAGGCCCGGATCTCTTCTTCCGTGAGTTGACACCGTTCGCGGGAGCGGGCGTCGACCAGGCCCCAAGCCGAAATGTCTTCTTTGAACTCCCGTTTGGAAAGGAGGGTGCCGTTGCAAATGCGTTCAGCGGCAGGCGGAGGTTCCAGCCAGATTCGCGACAATTTTTCCCTCACGCTCCCAGGCACGGAACCGGTGCGGAACGGATAAACAAATTGGTAAAGGGCCAACAACGAGAGTAATAAGGCCTGATCTTCAGCGAACCAGTCAAGCAGGCGATCCCAATCCAGGTGATCCGCCTGTCGGAACAATAGGTGAACGATGTCATGACCGTCAAAGCGTTCCCGGTTCATCACAAAGCTTTTCATGAAAATCAGGTCCTCAGGCCGGACAATTTTCACCGAACGCCCGAAAATCTCCACGCAGGGCGCCTCAAACCAAGCGGGGCCAACCGAGCAAACCCCGTTCGAACCTCGAAAAATGAAGTCGACCAGGGAGTCGTCGGACTTCACTTTGGCCAACCAGTGAGGAAAAGTCAGTTCGGTGTTGAATCCGCCCCGATTCAGGTGATCGAGCGCAGGCTGCACCGTTTCGGGTTGCAAAAAGATGTCCAGGTCTTTCGTGTCCCTCCAAATGTCCGTGTAGAATCCGAACGCGATTGCGCCCCCGATAAGAAACGGCAGCTCAGCGTCGTTCAAGGCACCTACCACGCTTTCGTAGAAGGCTTCGCGTGGGGCTGGGAGCTGCAACTTTTTGAAATCCGGGTAACCACCAAGATCCATATACGTACAGGTTCGACGATGGGGACGAACACGGACTGATGGAGCTCGCTCAGCATTTAAAAGTGGCCGCCTTGGCCGACCTGCACCACACGAAAAGCGCTCAGGGAACGGCGACGGGACTTTTTCAAGAAATCGCGGAGCAAGCCGACGTTTGCGTGTTGTGCGGTGATTTGACCGATTATGGCCTGCCAGAAGAAGCGGAGGCCTTGTTGGCGGATTTACAGCCGGTGCTGTCCAAACCTTGCCTGGCGGTGCTGGGCAACCACGATTTCGAATCCGATGCCGCTGACAAGCTCATCGAATTGTTTACGGGGGCCGGGATCAAGCTGCTCGATGGAGAATGCGTTGAGGTGCAGGGCGTCGGTTTCGCCGGTGTTTCCGGGTTCGGTGGCGGATTTGGAAAGAGCATGCTGAATGCGTGGGGGGAACGGGCGGTCAAGGAATTTGTGCGCGAGTCGGTGGATCAGGCGTTGCGGCTCGAACGCGCACTTGCCCGGTTAAGCACTCCGACCAAAATCGCGGTGCTGCATTATGCGCCGATCCGAGACACTGTGGTGGGCGAGAACCCTGAGGTGTTCCCTTTTCTGGGCAGTACGAGGCTGGAAGAGGCCATAGACCGTTACGGCGTCCACATTGCCTTGCACGGCCATGCCCACAATGGCCAGCCGCATGGCCGGACCGGAAAGGGCGCTGACGTGTACAATGTGGCCATTCCTTTGTTAAAGCGGGACAAGCTGGATCCACGGTCATACCGGCTGTTGCATGTGCCCTTGGAAACCGCTGGCCGGGAAGAATCAGGCATTTCCCCTGGCCCTGGACTGACTGAGCCGGGCATCTGATCCCGTCCCGGCCGTTCAGCTGCACGGGTAAGGGCTGGTGTTGCGGTTACCGTTGCCGGGCATGCGGTGGCGGGGCACGCAGGTCCATTGACGCGGCTTAAGTTCGATGCCATAGTGTCGATGGGATTTCTAAGCAAATTCTCTGGGCATTCTAGACAACAGGTCCGTTTTAGGGCTTGCGTGGCCGGGATGCTGAGAGAAACGGGAATAGTTGGTTCTGAGAAGAATCACTGATTCCAGCTCTCAAGGTTAAATGTAAACCTGAGGCAGAATGGCTGAAATGGAAATCTCAACGGGTCTCTTGGACTTCACCATGGTGGTGATAGTCACGTTAATGGCCGTGGCGCCACGGGTAGTCCATGCCCTTCGGGCATGGCGCGGCCTGAAACGGTCGCTGTAAACCGGAGCCTCACAGGCAGGGATCAATCCTTGGACGGCACGGGCTTTCCGATCAGGGCTGAAAAGTACTTCCCAATTAACGAAACACCGTCTCAGCCAGGTTCCCTTCCGGTTTACGGACAACGGGAAT
>DASWVC010000290.1:0-3722 GCA_036401335.1 Chthoniobacterales bacterium | reverse complement strand
CGTCTTGGCGAGCAGATGTCCTCGGCGCAGAAGCTTCACGCCGTCGAGGCCGGCAAGGTGCTGGTGTACGCCCGGCCACCAAAGGGGGACCGGCTGCAGGAACGTTTCTTGGCGGAGGTGCGGGGGGGTGTGGTCGAAGGGTATTTTCCGACGTTGTTTGCGCTGCGCGCCGCGGGGTTTGCTTTGCCCTTGCGCACCGCGGCGCTGGCCTATGCCGCGCAGGAACTGCTGTTGCACCCGCTGAAAAAGGGGGTGGCCGACGGGCTCATCGATTTGGCCGGTGCTCCGGTTAATGCAGCCTTGTGCGCCGGGTTAAGCGCGTCAGCAGGAGGTTGGCGCCACCATGCCTGAAACAGCGGTCCAGGATAAAACGGAGGTATCGCTCGGTCTTCCCTGGAGCGTGGTGGTGCACAACGACCCGGTCAATTTGATGAGCTACGTCACCATGGTGTTCCAAAAGGTGTTTGGCTACTCACGGTCCCGCGCGGAACGCCACATGTTGGAAGTTCACCATCACGGTCGATCGGTTTTATGGACCGGCAGCCGGGAAAAGGCGGAGCTGTTTGTTCAGCAGTTGCAAGGTTACCTCCTACTGGCGACCTTGGAAAAGGCGCGGGAATGACGATCCGGGAGGGCCCCCACCACGAGCTCGAGTTCGCCCGCATCGAGCCGATTGAAGCCGAGTTGCTTCAGCAGATCAGTCCTGCCGCTGAGCCTGGCGGGGATGAGCGGGCAGAGTCCCGCCTGCACCCAAAACCGGCGGCGAGCGAGGAAACCAAGCTTTTGGAAGATTGGGAGGAGCTGGTCCGCCCGGAACTGCGTCAGCTGTTTCTGTCCTCGCGTGAGACGGTGGAAACCGACCTGAAGGCGCTTAAGCTCGACCGGCACGGCCTCGGGTTCTTTTCCATCCCGCGAACTCATGGGGACGCCTGGCTCAATGCGCTAAACCAGGCGCGCCTGGTGCTCGCGGCCAAGTTTGCCTTTACCGAGGAGGAACTGTCGCGGTACGAGCCGCCCCTGGCGTTCTCCCGGCGGGATCTGGTGCTGCTGCAAATGAACTTCTATGCGATGGTCCAGGAACGGCTCATTGAAGCGTTAAACCGCGGTGTCTGAGCGATGGTTCCGGATGCCTCTGGCGCACAGGCCGTTGAACCACCGTCCGCCCGCGGCTCCGCTCTTTCGACAGCCGGGGCGTTGACGATGGTTGCCTTCCGGGGCTAGGCTCGGCCTATGAGTAAAGCGGTCGTCGAGGTGCAGGTGCGTGCGGTCATACCGACGAGCGGCGGGTGCGCGGTGTTCCTTGGCAACCCAGAAAAGGTTTTTGTTATCTACGTTGACCAGAGTGTCGGGGCGGCCATCACGATGTTCATGCGCGGCACCCAGAAGGAGCGGCCACTCACCCACGACTTGCTGGCCAACCTTTTACGGGCACTCGGTGCCCACGTGGAACGTGTCATCGTGAACGACCTCAAGCGGGGAACTTACTTTGCCCGTATGATTCTGAGTGCGGAAAACGAGTTGCACCAGAAGAAGATCATCGAGATTGACGCACGCCCGAGCGACTGCATCGCCATGGCCACGCAACAGAGCGCACCGTTGTACGTGAGCCGTGAGGTCTGGGATGAGGTCGAAGACATGTCGGAAGTCCTCCGCAAAATGGAGGAGGAAAACACCGAGACCGGCGAGGAAGAAGACGAGGAATAACGCATTCTTGCCGGGTTCGGCCCATCGGGCCCACCCGCTTCCGGAACCCGCGCAGGTGGCGCCTCCCCTTTGCGGCGCACCCCGGGCGAAACGGAACCGCCCCAACCCCCGCGGAGCCCGGTCGGTTTGCGTGATGTTTTCAAGACCTCCCCGTTGCATTTGGGGGCCTGACCCCTACTATGCGGTACCATGTCAGAAAGCTGGGACATCCCTTCGGCTATTGCACTGTACAACATCGACCGTTGGGGCGGCGGTTATTTCACCATCAACCGCCAGGGAAATGTCCAGGTCATGCCGACGCAGGATGAGCGTTTCGCCATTGACCTCATGGAGGTGATCCAGGAAGCACGGGACCGCAAGCTTACGTTTCCGTTGGTCATTCGCTTTCAGGACTTGCTGCGTCACCGCGTTGAAACCATCAACAAAGCATTTGCCGCGGCCATTGCCGAAGCCGGCTACAACAGCCCTTACAAAGGAGTGTTTCCGATCAAGGTAAACCAACTTCGCGAGGTGGTGGAGGAGATCATGGACGCCGGGCGTCCCTACGATTTCGGCTTGGAAGCCGGCAGCAAACCCGAACTGATCGCGGCCCTGGCGGGCCATGATAACCTCGAAAGCCTCATCATCTGCAACGGCTACAAGGACACGTCCTACATTCGGACCGCGCTGTTGGGCCGAAAGCTTGGCAAGCGGGTCATCATGGTCGTGGAAAAACTGGAGGAGGTGCACCACATCGTCCAGGTTTCGAAAGAGATGAACGTAATTCCGTTCATCGGTTTGCGGGTGCGCCTGCAATCCAAAGGCTTTGGCAAATGGGCCACCAGCGGAGGCGAGAACGCAAAATTCGGGCTTTCCACCGCGGACTTGATCGCGGCCAGCTTGTACCTGAAGGCCCAGGGCCTGGGGGAAGCACTGCGCTTGGTCCATTTTCACGTGGGCTCGCAGGTTCCTGACATCGGGGTGATTAAGCGCGCGGTGCGCGAAGGCGCCCGCTTTTTTGCCAAGTTGCATCAAATGGGGCACCCGATGGAGTTCATGGACGTCGGCGGGGGCCTCGGAGTGGACTACGACGGGTCGCGCACCGCTTTTGACAGTTCCATGAACTACACCCTGCAGGAATACGCGCGCGACGTGGTGTACAACATCATGGATGTTTGCGATTCGGAAAAGGTGCCGCACCCGACGATCGTAAGTGAGAGCGGGCGTGCCATCGTTGCCCACCATTCCGTGTTGGTGGTGGAGGCGTTGGGTGCGATCGAGAAAGGCGTTGCCGACCTTACCCTGGAGGTGCAGCCAACGGATCCGAAGATTCTCCAGGAAATTGTTGAGATCCAACGCACGCTGACGAAGCAGAACCGCATGGAGAACCTGCACGATGCCCAGCAGGTGAAAGAGCAGGCGCAATCCATGTTTGAACTCGGATTGCTCGACCTCCAGAGCAAAGCGAAAATTGAAACCATTTACTGGCAGATCGCGCTCTCCATCGTCGAACTCTGCCGTGGCATGCGGTACGTGCCGGACGAAGTCAAAGAACTTGAAATCGCGTTGTGCGACCAATACCTCTGTAACTTCTCGGTGTTCCAGTCCCTCCTGGACCACTGGGCCCTGGGTCAGCTGTTTCCTATCATGCCGGTGCACAACCTGGAGGAGCCTCCCGACCGCAACGCCACGCTGGTCGACATCACTTGCGATTCGGATGGCAAGGTTAGTAAGTTCATCGACCTGCAGGACGTGAAAGAGACCTTGCCCCTGCACCGGATCAAACCGGGTGAGCCGTATTACCTCGGTTTTTTTCTGATGGGAGCCTACCAGGATATCATGGGCGATTTGCACAACCTGTTTGGGCGGGTCAACGAAATGCACCTGTTCCTTGACGAGCAAGAAGAGGCAGGCTGGTACATCGAGGAAGTCATTCAAGGAAGCACGATCGGCAATGTCCTTTCCTTGACCCAGTGGGATCAGATCGAACTGGTCCGTCGCCTGAAAACGCACGTGGACGCCGCCATCAAGTCGGATCG
>DASWVC010000289.1:0-19958 GCA_036401335.1 Chthoniobacterales bacterium | reverse complement strand
GTTGCCGCACGACCTCAAAGCGTCGCTCTTCGTCGTCCTTCACGTCGGGGCCGACAGCCTTGGCGTTCTGCCGGAAATCTTGGAGCGTGCCGGGCCCCTGCCCGCGTCGAATGCCCGGGAGGAGGAAGCGATTAAGCCGGGGCACATCCACGTCGCGCCGCCGGACCATCGCCTCCTCGATCGCTCCGGCTGGCCTGCAGGCGGTGAAGGCGCGTGGCGGCACGGCCATCGTGCGGCATCCGGACGATGCGCATGCCCCCTCCATGCCACAAAGTGCGCTCACCCGCGTCGCGGTCGATCACTGCGTCCCTTTGAGGGAAATCGCGCCCTTGCTGATCCGCCTGACCGGCTCACCCGCTCGGACGGAAGGTTGAATACCCGTGTCCAAACAGGGGGAAACGCCGCAGTCGAACGCGTGACCGGGATGGGCAATCCCATTCTCTTTTTTTGTAAGCGACCCAATGCGACACTACGACAAGGGGGCAGATTTTCGTCGGGGCCTTACGCACCATCTTGGAACGCGCTAGCTCTCGCTGGGAATGGAAGGATACCGCTAAACAATCTTGAGAGATTCGGAGGGCTTGGGTGACTTCTGGTTGAGCGCCGTGGTCGGCCCTTGGGTCGAGCGTCCCCTTTGGCCACAGCGTCGTGCTGTTTCTCATACGGGCCCTCCAATCCCCCGCCCTAGCCGCCCTTCCCGCCCCGGTGCTGACCCGACGGCTCAGCCTCCGCAACGCGAAAACAGACTTTCAGGCGTTTCCTGAATCCGGGCGAACGGCGCCTCACTCAATGCCACAAGGTGATGGCCGAAGGTAACCGGGCCGAGGTGTTCGTCGGTGTGGATTTCGGCCCAGCCTTCCCGGCCATCGCTGTGAACCAGGAGCGTCCCTTCGCCAGAAACCAACGAGCCCTCGACGGGCACTCCTTCAAACCGGACGCGCTTCTCGTAAAGCCGGGTGGCGTCTTCCGCCTTCACCGGGTACCTCACCGGCAGGTCGTCATTCGTGCCCATGGCCCCTCACCCCGTAGCGTCGGCATCCCCGGCGGACAAGGGGGGAGCCGCTGAAAGCTGTAAACCCCTTTGCGGGGTCGCCGGAGGCGGAAAACCGCAAGCACGTTACTCCCCGCTCCTTCCGAAGACGGCCCAAGCGGCAGGAACGGTGGTGACGAGCCCAATGAGCGCCAGGGTCGCTCCGACCGCCTTGCGTTGTTCGGCGCTCAGCCGGTCCGCCAGCAGGAGCGCGACGCCCGCGCCCAGCATCGCACGGGTGCCGACGATGAACGCGAGTTCGGGCCGACTCAGGCGGCTCTCTTTCACGACGGCAGCATGCGTTGCGCGGGCGTGCAGGTCAACCGAACGGTGAGCGATGGCCCCAGCCCGAATCGCGCTCAGGCAAGGATTCAAACGCGTTCATCCGGCGGAACAACGCGCAGCCGGTTTGGGAACACATGCCGTTTGGGCATGCGCTCGTTCACCCTACCGGTTCACCGTGCGAGCATGCGGTGCCTTGTTTTTGGACCGTAGCCGTCGGCAAACACCCCTCTGGCCTGATCCGGCGCTGGATGTCCGCCTCGCGGAAACGGATCAGGGTTACGCATTTGAATTCGCGTCTACCTACGGCCGGCTCCATGAACTGGCAGATTGGGTCGGCTTGGAGCGTCAATGCTGCCCGTTCCTTGCTTTCACGCTCGCGGTCCCTCCACGGGAAGGCCCTGTTCCCGCCGCGGTCCGCGAGGCAAGTCGGCTCCCAACGGAGCATACCTGCAGCCCTCACCCTCCCTAAACGGCCACCCTCGCCCTTAACTGCGGCGATTGTTAAACAACTTCGTTGCTGCCATTGCGAGCGCACCCATTACCACTGGGCTGCCCATGGCCTTGAGCAACCACGGCTGTTGCGCAACGGTTTGCTGGAGTGCTTGCGGCTGTTGCTGGCGGGCATAGTTCATCAGCCGGGTCGCGTCATCCTGGCTCATCTGGTTAGGATCCGTGGAACCCAATCCGATCTTGCTCGCAATGTTAGCCAAGCCACCCCCGGCCGCACCCCCGCCCAGTGCCCCGAGGAGACCCCCGAGCAACCCGGCGCGCTGGTCCGGTGGAGCTTGGTTCAAGGCATTGCCCGCGGCCTGCTGAAACTGGTCATCCGGCAGTTTCCCAAGGTATTCCGTGGCACTCTGATGGTAGGTCTGGCTGTCAAAGCTGCTGTTGTCCGGATGGTCCGAAACAAATTTATCGTGGTATTGCTGGGCTTCTTGATCGTCAACGGCCCCGCCACCGCCGAAGCGGTTCATGAAATCGTCTACAGTTCCTGGCATAATCGGTAAGGTTTAGAGGCTTCTCTTGTTGTTATTATTCGGGTTATTGCGCGGGAGTGTAAGTCATGTCGCGGGTGCGCGCATTAAGGTGGCCAGTGCCGATCTTACGCGGCGGATTCGACGGAGCATAGGCCAGAACGGTTGCATCCTGACCGGGAAACGCGCGCGCCATTTGTGCGAGCACCGAGCGCATCAGCGCAGGAATGTTATCCAGGTCAACGCTGCGGGCCAGGATCAACCCGAGTTCGTTCTGTGGGTTGAAGATTGCACGGTCGATCGTCTGGTGCTGAGGATCAGCCGCGCGCAGCCGGTTCAGAAACGCGATCTGCCGCTGCCTAAGATCACTCGTGGCACCGGATGAAGTGGCGCTCCGCCCCCCTCCAAACAGTGAAAAGAGGTCTGCGTTCGCCGGTGAAACGCCCCAGACGCTCCAACCAATCAGAATGACCCCAAAGCAACGCAATGACCGCGAGCACGAAAATACACGCATTCTCCTGAACGTTCGTTGCCGGAACGGCAACCGGGTGCATTGGCATAATCCGAAACTTCCAAAAATTCCAAAAAACTCGTGAATTTTTAGAAAGTTTACCTGTATAGTAGACCGAAAGAACTTTTCGGAAATTTATCTTATGCACCTTGGTGAAGCAGTTGTCCTCAGCGCCTCAAGGCGCCTCGACGGAGTTCAGGAAGTGGAATT
Source organism: Chthoniobacterales bacterium (assembly GCA_036401335.1). Taxonomy (GTDB): domain Bacteria; phylum Verrucomicrobiota; class Verrucomicrobiia; order Chthoniobacterales; family JAFAMB01; genus DASWVC01. The sequence goes on along the minus strand of DASWVC010000289.1, from coordinate 16,948 downwards.
TGATGCCGTCTGTCCGGAAGCCGGCTGCGAACGGCTGAACGTGGTGGCAGGCGAGTGGCGTGTGGCCGTTGCCCTCAACCAGCCTGCACGCGGCGCGTTGTACCGCTTCAAAGCCGTCATGGCGACCGGCTTCTCGCCGCGACCAGGAGAAAAGGTTTTGATTGAGTTCTTCCACCCGGGCGAACAGGCCGGCGTCCATTGAGCCGTGCCTTCACGGCCTCCAGGCGGGCACCAAAACTAGCTAAGCCGGGTAGCCGCTGAATCCCCGAACGCAGCCCTGTGCGCAAGGCGGTTGCAGCTCCGGCATTTTGTGCCTTTCGTAGTTGTACCAAAGACCCTCAACCACCAAAGACCCCCAACCTCGCCCCGAACCATTATGCGAGCCCCCCTCCTCGAAGCCTTTCGTCATTACCTGCACGCGCAGGCCGATGCCTCCCGTCCTGGTGATACCCCACCGCGCCTGGCCCTCACCATCTCCCGCGAAACCGGCGCCGGGGCGGTGACCGTGGCCCAGTTGGTGGCTGACCTTCTGCAACAAACGGAAAAGGCGGCCGGCGCCAAACCATGGGCCGTCTTTGACGCAAATCTGGCGGAGCAGGTTTTGGCAGACCACAACCTGCCGCTCAGGCTGGAACGATTCATGACGGAAGACGCCCGTCTGCCGGCCGAAAGCGTGGTGGAGGAAGTACTGGGGCTGCATCCCCCGCACTGGACCTTGGTTCAGCACACGACGGACACCATCCTTCGGCTTGCGGCTATGGGCAACGCCATCCTTGTCGGACGCGGCAGCAGCGTCATCGCGGCCCGGATGCACCACGTCTTTCACGTGCGCCTGGTTGCGCCGGTAACCGATCGAATCGCCCACGTGGCTTCCTACTATCATCTCGACGAGCCGGAAGCCAGCAAGTTGGTCAGAAACAAGGATGAAGGGCGCCGCCGTTACCTGCGGCGTTATTTCAATGCCGAGATCGATGACGCCACCCTCTATGATCTGACGTTGAACACCGGGCGCCTCGGCGTGGCGAGGACGGCTCAGATCATTGCTGAGGCGGCCCAAAAGCATCGGAACGATCCGCACCGGAGCGAACGCGCTGGGGTCACGTGACCCTGCCCTCCTTCAAGGGTCTGCCGACGTAAGCCGGCAGTTCACGCAATGTTTGGCGGCCAACGATGAAGGCAGCGATGCCGAGCGCGGCCGCAGCTCCGTCGAGGCTGGCGTCATCCCCGACGTGGACCATCCCGGCGGGCGGCACGGAAAACCGGGCCAGTGCAGCCTGAAAAATCAAGGGAGACGGTTTGTTTGCCCCAACCTCGCTGGAAATAATCACGTGCTCGAAAAACCGTGCCAGGTCCAGGTGGGCGAGCACCCGGTGAAGCCGCCGGTCAAAGTTTGAGAGCACACCCAACCGGAGTCCGGTGCCTGCCAGGTGGGTCAAGACTTCTGGGACCTGGCTTTTGGGACGCCAAATGGCCGGGTGTTCGAATCGCTGGTAGACGCGGTCAAAGTAGGTATCGAAGCATGGCGGGGTGTACCCGGCCCGCTCCAGGGTTCGCCGGACGAGTTCATGCCACCATGACCGGTCATCATCCGGCCGTGGTCCGGACGCATCGGCCGGCGGGGGTGTCTCCCGCCAGGCTTGCCGAAACGCTTGCTGAAGGCGTGGTCCATCCCAGTTCAGGTTACTTTCCCGGGCCACTTCGGCGTACGTAAATCCTGGCGGCTGAACCAATTCGATCAGCGTGCCGACGGCATCGAACGTAGCGACCTGAAACTGCCTCATTCGTGGGAGAAAAAAGGAGGGTTCACAGGGTGAGCGCGGGGGGAACGGAGGCGACCCTGACCCGTCTGCCCAGCTTGACGCTCCGGCGGTTCGACGTTAAGTTGATGGACTTGACCGGAATCGACGGGGTTGCCCCAGCATACGTTGGGGGAATCTGGTCGATTTCGTCCTTTATTGTCTATGAACAGTGATCTTCTGGCGGTGTTGGATTACATGGAAAGGGAGAAAGGCATCAAGCGCGAAGTCTTGTTAGACGCGCTCTCGCGTGCTTTGCTCACTGCCGCCAAGAAGAGTGTTGGACCCGCCCGGGATCTTCGCATCACCATCGACCCGCGGACGGGTGAAATTACGGCCCTGGCTAATTTGATTGTGGTCGATCACGTCAAGAGTGTACACGACGAAATCCCGGTGGGAAGGGCCCGCAAGCTCAAACCGGACGCCCAACCGGGCGACCAGATTGAAGTCGAGGTCACGCCGGAAGGGTTCGGCCGGATCGCGGCCCAGACGGCGCGCCAAGCCATTTTGCAGAGCATCCGCCAAGCGGAACGTGAACTTATTTATGAGGAGTTCAAAGACCGGGCAGGCGAGATTGTCAGCGGGACGGTGCGCCGGTTTGAGCGGTCCGACGTGATCATCGACCTCGGGAAATTTGAAGCCATCATGCCGGCGCGTGAGCGGGTGGCGACTGAGGATTACAGCATTGGGGACCGTGTCCGCGCTTACGTGGTCGCCGTGGAATTCTCGAATCGCGGCCCGGAAATCATCATTTCGCGCAGCCACCCTAACTTTGTCAGGCGCTTGTTTGAGGTTGAGGTGAGCGAGATCAATGACCGGACGGTCGAGATCAAGGCGATTGCCCGGGAAGCCGGTTACCGGACCAAAATCGCCGTCTGGTCGATGGACGACAAAGTCGACCCGGTGGGCGCCTGCGTGGGCATGCGCGGATCCCGGGTCAAGAACATTGTCAGGGAACTTAATCAGGAAAAAGTCGACATCATCCGGTGGAGTGCCGACCCTCGTGAGTTCGTGGTGGAAGCACTGAAGCCGGCTAAGATTAAAACCATCACGATCGACGAACAGCGGCACGCGGTTCAACTTACCGTTGACGAAGACCAGTTGTCCCTGGCGATCGGTCGTCGCGGCCAGAACGCCCGGCTGACCTCGCGGCTGACCGGATGGGAGATAAACATTTCTAAGGACGAGTCGGCGAGCCAGGCGTTTGAACTAAAGATCAGCCAAGCCGTTACCACTTTGGCCAAGGCGCTGGAGGTGGACGAAGAAACGGCGCGGGCCCTGACGCGCGCCGGGGTAAACACGGTCGAAGGTGTGCTCGAGGTCGATCCCGAGGACATCGCCGGCATTCTGAGCGTCGACCTTGACCGCGCTCGACAAATTTATCAGGCCGCTCGCAACGAGCAGGACCGAAACATGGCGTCCATCTGACGACGGGACGCGATGAAACTTTTACTGGAACGAATTCATGGCCACACGCGCAAGCTCACGGAAAGAATCAGGCACGACCAAAAGTAAGGCGGACCCCGCTCCGCCCGTCGGTAAACCTGCAGCGCCGAAGGCGGCCACTACTGACCTCATCTCGCCGGTCAAAAAGAACTCACTTCCCGCCGAGACCCGGCCCGTACGGAGCGGCGTGCCGCCGATCAGCAAAATTCGGGGCCGTGAAGTGCCTGCGGAAAAGCCTGCTCAGCCGGCAGCGCCGCCGCCGGTCCGGCAGGAGTCGGTTTCGCTGATCGACGAGAAACCGGAGCGCAAAGTGGTGCGGGAATCCCGGCCGGTGCTGCCGCCAATTTCCAGGATCCGGGCGCCGCAACCGGCGCCGGCTCCCGCGGTGAAGCCGGTAGAACCGGCGCCGGTGGCGTCACCGGTCACGGTTCCGGAGGCCGCCGTCCCAACGCCGGTGCCGGCCGGAGACAAAATCATTCAGATCAAACCGCCGATCATTGTTCGGGAACTTGCCCAGCAAATCGGGTTGAAGCCATTCCAGCTCATCCATGACCTGATGGAGATGAACATCTTCGCGGCGATCAATCACACGATCGAGCAAGACATTGCGGCGGCAATCTGTCGCAAGCATGGCTTTACCTTTGAAGTGGAGAAACGGGAGAAAGGCGCCGGCGTCCACAAGGTTGAGACCGTGGTGGAAGCACCGCCGCCGCCGGTCATTCAAAAGACGGAAGAATTGCTTCCGCGGGCGCCCATCATTACCTTCATGGGTCACGTCGACCATGGCAAGACGTCTTTGATGGACGCCATCCGTAAGAGCCGGGTGGCGGCTGGCGAGGCAGGGGGAATCACGCAGCACATCGGGGCGTACAGCGTGGTGTACAAAGGGCATCGGATGACGTTTCTGGATACCCCGGGCCACGAGGCTTTTACGGCGATGCGCGCCCGGGGCGCTAACCTGACGGACATGGTGGTTTTGGTGGTGGCGGCTGACGACGGCATCATGCCTCAGACGATTGAAGCCATCAACCACGCCCGGGCTGCCAAGGTGCCCATTCTGGTGGCGATCAATAAAGTTGACCTCCCTTCAGCCAACCTGGACCGGGTGAAAGGACAGCTTCAGGAGCGCGGCCTGAGCCCGGAAGATTGGGGTGGAGACACCATCTGCTGCCCGGTGTCCGCCACCAAAGGCACGGGGATCGACCAACTGCTTGAACTGATGCTGCTGCAGGCAGAAATCATGGAGCTCAAAGCCAGCCCGACGGTGCCGCCGCGGGCCACGGTGATTGAAGCACAGCTCGAGGCCGGCCGGGGTCCGACCACGACGTTGATCGTTCGGATGGGGACACTGAAGGTCGGCCAGACCTTTATCTGCGGCAATTACTGGGGCAAGGTAAAGTCGCTGATTGACGACAGCGGCAAGAACGTCAAGGACGCCGGGCCTTCCACCCCGATCAAGGTGCTTGGATTTACTGGTTTGCCGAATGCCGGCGATGAACTGCTGGTGATGGAATCCGAACGCTCCGCCAAGACGTTGAGCGAAGAACGGCTGGTTGAACTGCGTACGCACAAGCTGGCGATGCCACAACGGGCCACGCTGGAGAGCCTTTTTGATCAGATGGGCGACGGGCGTAAGCTGTTGCAATTGATCCTGAAGTGCGACGTCCAAGGCTCGGCCGAGGCCATTGCGGCTTCGCTGAACCAGGTGGAAAGCAAGAAGATCGACCTGGAGCTGATTCATGTGGGGGTTGGACCGATTTCCGAATCGGACGTGCTGCTGGCGACGGCCTCCAATGCGGTAATCGTTGGGTTTAACGTGAAGGTGGAGAACCAGGCCGCGGCGGCGGCGAAGCGAGAAGGCATTCAGATCAAGTTGTACAGCATCATTTACGAACTGATCGACCAGGTAAAAGAAGCGATGGTCGGCATGCTGGACCCGGAAGTTCGCGAATCGGTTATCGGGCACGCCGAGGTGCGCCAGGTGTTCGAGCTTTCAAAGGGGACGGTCGCGGGCTGTTACGTCACCGATGGCCGGATCGCGCGCACGGCACGGGCACGGGTGCTTCGCCGGCGCCAAGCCGTTTACGACGGAGGGATTGCGACCTTGCGGCGCTTCCAGGACGACGTGAAGGAAGTTCGCGTCGGGGTGGAATGCGGCATCAAGCTTGGGGACTATTCGGAGTACGAGGTGGGCGACATCATTGAGTGCTACAATCTGGAGAAGATTGCCCAACAGCTGTAACTGACGTCGACCCTTGGCCGTAAAGTTGCAGCCAAGGGTCGCGCTGTCTTCTGACGTCACGGGGTGGCAAGCTTATGAAACATCGGTTGGAGAGGGTGAACGAAGTTGTTAAACGGGAGTTGAGCGAACTCATTGCCCGCGAGGTCCTGCTGAGCGCAAATGTTCTGATCACGGTTTCGGCGGTCAGCGTCACCCCTGACCTTCGGCAATGCCATGTTTACGTAAGCGTGATCGGCAAACCGGAAGACAAAAGCCGGGTGATCAATGAACTGCAGGGCCAGCGAATCACCTTGCAGGCCGACCTTTCGAAACGTGTGGTACTGAAGTACACCCCGCACCTCACGTTTCACCTGGACGAAAGCCTTGAGCGCGGAGACCGCGTTCTGAAGATTCTCCAGGACCTTGGGGAACTCCCGGTGCAGGATGGCGAAGGAACATGAGTTCCGTCCTGAAGTCCATCCGTGATGTGTTGGTTTCGTCCGAACGCATTCTGATCCTGAGTCATGTTCGGCCGGATGGCGATGCCATCGGTTCCCAGGTCGGGTTAGCCCTTGCGTTGCTGGCGTTGCACAAGGAAATAGCAGCCTGGAACCAGGACGGCTGCCCGGCCAACCTCCGGTTTCTGGCTGGGAGTGAACGTGTGGTTACCCCGCCGGCTGCGCCGGAGTCGTTTGACACGGTGGTTTGCCTCGACACGGCGTCCCGGGAAAGGCTGGGAACCTCTCTGGCCGGCGTCGCCTCGGCGAGATGCTGGATCAACGTGGATCATCACGGCAGCAATCCCGGCTACGGAGACATCAATCTGGTAGAGGCACAGGCGGCCGCCACCGGCGAAGTGGTTTACGAGTTACTGACCGGGTACGGTTTACCCTTCCCGTTGGAGAGCGCAGCAGCTTTATACGTAGCAATTTCCACCGATACGGGGTCGTTCCGTTACCCAAACACGACCCCTCGCACTTTGCAGACGGCTGCCGATCTCCTGAAACGCGGAATCGACGGAGCCGCCATTTGTGGGCAGATCTACGAGAGCTACCCCCGTCGCCGGGCAGTGCTGCTGGGAGAGCTGCTGGCTCGTGCACGGTTCGAAGCCGATGACCGGGTGGCGGCGTTTCTGCTGGACGGCCAGACAAAAGGCCGCCTGGGCATTCACCCCGAAGACCTTGATGGATTGATCGATGCCATCCGCTGCATCGATTCCGTGGTGGTGGCCGCTTTCTTTGAAGAATTGCCAAATGGCCGCGTGCGGGTCAGCCTGCGGTCGAAAAGCCCGGAGGTAAACGTGGATCAGCTTTGCCGTGAGTACGGCGGCGGAGGGCACCGCGCAGCCGCCGGCGCGCGAATCCGGGGCGGACTGCAGCAAGTGGCGGACATTGTGTTGGAAAGGGTTGCCCGTGAAATTAGCCAGCGCCATTGATGGCGTTCTTTTGATTGATAAAGCGGCTGGGATGACCAGTCACGATGTGGTGGCCATTGCGCGCCACCGGCTGGGAGTCCAAAAGGTGGGTCATTGCGGAACGCTGGACCCGTTCGCGACCGGGCTCCTCCTCATTGTGGTGGGACGCGGCACGAAGATTCAAGACCTCCTGATGAGCGAGGATAAGGAATACGTGGGGACAATGCTGCTCGGACAAGTCACCTCCAGTCAGGATCGCGATGGAGAAATCTTGGAGACCCGTGACTACCACGATGTGGATGAGACCAGGATCCAGGCGGCCTTTACGAAGTTCCACGGTGATTTTTACCAGGTGCCGCCGATGGTCTCAGCCATCAAGAAAGACGGTGTTCCCCTGTACAAACTGGCGCGGGAAGGAAAAGTGGTGGTCCGAGAACCGCGTTTTGTGCATGTCTACGCCCACGAAGTTAAGCGGGTTGAGCTGCCAAGGATCGATTTTCGCGTGATCTGCAGCAAGGGTTTTTACGTTCGAACGTACGCCCACGACATCGGCGAGGAACTCGGGTGCGGCGCGCACCTTGACGAACTTCGACGGACCAAATCCGGGCGTTTCTCCGTAGAAGGAGCGATAACGGTCGAGGAGCTCAGGTCTGCTTCCCCGGAGACACTCGCTGCCAGGATCTTGTCGTTGCCCGACGTCTCGCGGATGCGCGGAGCATAAGGTTCCGGGATGCGTTTGCTCGCCGATACCGCCGAACTGGGAACGCTGCCGGGTCCGATCCACCTTGCCATCGGGGTTTTTGATGGCATTCACCTCGGTCACCAAGCGGTGATTGCGGCGGCCGTGCAGGGGGCCGGGGAAAGCGGCGGCACCGCGGTCGTGCTGACCTTTCATCCCCACCCGGTGCGGGTGTTGCGACCCGCCGCGGCACCGCGGCTGCTCACGTCGACCCAACACAAAGCGCGACTGGTCCGGGCCTTGAACGTTCCGGCCATGCTCGTCCAGAAATTCACGCCGGAGTTTGCCTGCACCCCGCCGGAAACCTTCATCCAGAGGCTGGCTGAAGCTGCCCGCCCGCTGGCTCAGGTCTGCGTCGGCGAGAGCTGGAGCTTTGGCGCAAACCGGGCAGGAAACCTTTTGCTTTTAAAAACGCTTGCCAAAACTTTCGGGTTTACCCTGACCGGCGTTCCGGCTGTGACGGTGGCCGGTCAGGGGGTGAGCAGCACCGTTATCCGCGCGGCAGTGGAGCACGGCGACTTGGCCATGGCCGCCAGGCTGCTTGGGCGCCCGTTCACCATTCTGGGCACCGTTTCAGAAGGAAACCGGTTGGGCCGCCAACTCGGCTTCCCGACGGCCAACCTGCGGGCCCATAACGAACAGTTTCCTCCCAATGGCGTGTACGCAGCCAGGGCCTGGCACGGTGAAGGAGAATACGGCGGCATCGTTAACATCGGGATCCGGCCCACGCTGGAGCAGCAAAGCGGCGAAAGGGTCCTGGAGTTGCACTTGTTCGATTTTGACCGGCAAATCTACGGCGATGACATCGAAGTTGAGTTTCAGGCATTTATCCGCCCGGAGCAACGATTCAACGGTTTGACGGAGCTTGTTCGCCAGATTGAACGTGATGTGCAGGATGCCAAGGGCATCCTGCAGAAAAATCAAAAAATTAAACAGTCAAAGAATGCCACAAATTGACTGAGGAACCTCGCCCACGGCTTTCCCGCAAATCAAAGCCTCAAAGGGTGCTACCAATCAAAAATTAGGAAGCGTGCAAGGCCAGCTGCCATTTTTGGCATTCTTTAGTTCGTCGGCTTTGGCTTTCTGTACTCTTACCGTGCCGGTGTCGTAAGGCCAAGCCGCGAGAGCACGCTGCGATCGATCAAGCCTGTTACCGGCTGCCGCTGGTCCACCTGAAACCGTTGCAGCCCGGCCTCGGTTTCGGGCCCAAGCTGGCCGTCCACCGCGCCCGCGTAATAGCCGCGCCGGCGCAGTTCCTGTTGCACGTTCGCAACCTGCAAGTTGGAATACCGGACGTCGCGCTGTGCTGGCAGGGAGAGGGCGTTCGCCCGTGCTTGCGGGTTTCGGGCGGCCGTCAGTACACCATTAAGGTTGTCGCCGGGATCCAACTCCGGGGCGGGCCGCGCGGCGGGTGCCCGTAGCACCTGACTTTGGGGAAGGGTGGCAAGGGGCGTAGAACGCACGTACCCGTCGGGGTAACGGTAGACGTAATCGCGGCTCCCGAGATTTCCCAGGTTCAACGGGGCAACGTTCAACCGGGGCACCTGCACCGTGATCTGCGAACCGGTGCTGATTGCCCGTCCCGTGCCATGCTCCTGAGCAGACGCCGGCTGCAGGACCAAGCTGGCGGCTCCGAGGAGCCCCGCAAGAAGGCAAACGCTTTTCATCGATGTTTCCGGCCCGGCGAACCGGTCTGCACGGTGAGGGATTCGAACCCCCGACCTACTGGGTGTAAACCAGTCGCTCTACCGCTAAGCTAACCGTGCTTTGACCGTCCTGCCAGCCGAGCAAATTAGATAATGCGGAACGCTGCACCGGTCAATCGGAGGCACCGTGCTGCCTTTAGCCTGTGCACTGTATTCCTGCACATATTTTTACAGTTTGCTGATATTTTGCCAAAATAGGCGCTTTCCTTGCCATGTTTCAGCGGTAAACTCCGGGCCGTCACGTTGACTGAATCCCGATCCGAAATCTGGCACATCGTGTGCTTCTCACAATCACAGTCGCATGAGTTGTCTTCAGAGACTTCCAAAGCCGATGGCCGGCCAAGGTTGTGCGTCTGCCGCCCGATACACCTTCAACCTCGACCTCACGAACGAATGGTAAACTCGATTATGCTGAATGCCCTCAGGCGCCTTCCCGGACTGCCTTTTGCCGCCTTGCTGACCGCCGTGCTCTGCTTTGCCCCATGCGCTACCCAGGCGCAGCAGAATGCCGGCACCGCAGCCCCCTCCCCGGCGGCCCAGGCCGCCGCCAAACCGGCTGCCAGCCTGGAAGACCGCGTTGCCGGTCTCGAAGCTTACATAAACAATGCGGATGGAACGAAAACGTTGCCGGGTGTGCCCGGCCCTGGTCATAACGCCTGGATGATGACGTCGTCGGCTCTGGTGCTGTTCATGACCTTGCCTGGCCTGGCGTTGTTCTACGGTGGTTTGGTACGAAGAAAAAACGTGCTTTCGGTCCTGGCCCAATGCCTGGGCATTGCCGGTTTAGTGGCGGTGCTTTGGTGGGCATTTGGGTACAGTTTGGTTTTCGGCAAAAATTTCAATAGCCCTTTTCTAGGCGGATCGGAGTTCTTCTTCTTCAATGGCGTCGATTCCACGCCGAACACCGACTACGCCTTTTGGGTTTCGCAGAACGTTTATGCGATGTTCCAGCTCATGTTCGCGATCATCACGCCTGCACTCATCGTGGGTGCGATCGCTGAACGCATGAAGTTTTCGGCCGTAATGGTTTTTGTCGGATGCTGGATGTTCCTGGTGTACTTCCCCATGGCCCACATGATTTGGGGCATCAGCGGGTTTATGAACGGCATTTTCAATGCCAATGCCGGCATCAAGGCAATCGATTTCGCCGGAGGCACGGTCGTCCACATGACTTCGGGATGGAGCGCCTTGGTGCTTTGCTTCATCGTTGGGCCTCGGATCGGCTTCAAACGTGAACCCATGCCTCCTCATAGCCTCGTCCTGACCATGATCGGCACGGGCATGCTGTGGGTAGGTTGGTACGGCTTCAATGCGGGAAGCGCGGTCGCCGCTGACGTCATTGCGGCGAACGCCTTCACTACCACGACATTGGCGACCGCGGTTGCGGCGTTCACCTGGGGGGTGCTGGAAAAGTTGCTGCGCGGCAAAGCCAGTGTGCTTGGATTCTGCACGGGCGCGGTGGCCGGACTGGTCGTAATCACCCCGGCCTGCGGCTTCGTTAACGCAAACGGGGCTGTCATCATCGGTGTGCTGGCAGCGGCCTTGCCTTACATCACGGTGTCGGCCCTGAAACCACGCTTGGGGTACGATGACGCGCTGGACACGTTCGGCGTCCACGGGGTTGGAGGAACGCTTGGAGCGCTTATGACAGGGATATTGGCGACCAAGCAGGTCAACGGCAACCTCAAAGACGAAGTCCTCGGGCGGCTGTTCATGTCCCAGGTTTCCGCGGTGATCGTGACCCTGGTGCTCGCGACGGTCGCGACTGCGGTGATCGCCTTTGCCCTGAAAGCCATCCTGGGCTTGCGGCCCACGGCGGAAATCGAGTCCAACGGATTGGACTTGGCCGATCATGGAGAGGAAGCCTACATCAGCTAATGCCTTGCTTTACCGCACCGTGAACTCGTTGATCCCGGCCTATCCAGGCCACCAGCCCTGACCCGTCGCGCATCCCAGCCATGAAGAAAATTGAAGCCATCATCAAGCCATTCAAGTTGGAGGAGGTCAAAGAAGCCCTTTCCGACCTTGGCATCGAAGGCATGACCGTTACCGAAGTAAAAGGTTTTGGTCGCCAAAAAGGCCATACCGAGATTTACCGTGGCAGTGAATACACGGTGGATTTCCTGCCAAAGATCAAGATTGAGGTCGTGCTGGCCGACAGCATGGTGGATGCGGCCACGGGCGCCGTGGTCAAAGCCGCCAAGACCGGCAAGATCGGCGACGGAAAGGTGTTTGTGTACGCGATTGAGGAGGCGATCCGGATCCGGACGGACGAGACGGGCGAGAAAGCAATCTGAGCGGAGGGTCAGCCTTTGTGGGCGAGGGCATGCCGGCGTGCCCTCGTTTTCTTTTTGGCGGTTTTTTCCGGCGGTTGCCCGGGCTTGGCGCTCCCCGCCGGAGGTGCTAGGGTCGGGCAATTGTATGACGTCCGCCGCCATCGAACATCACGACCCCATCAATGCGGCCATTCTCGCCGTTTCAGAGGACAAGGTTGCCGGCTTTCACCGTGAACCTTTCCTCAAGATCGCTGAGCTTAGTGGGATCGCGGAAGAAACGGTCCTGGAACGGATTCGGTTGATGCTCGAGGCCGGTACGATCCGCCGGGTGCGCCAGACGATTCTTGCCACGAGCCTGGCCGAGGGCGCTTTGGTGGCCTGGAAAGTTCCCGCCGCCTCCCTCGACGCAGCCTTTGACTACCTCTTCCAGAAAGATCCGTTTTCCGGGCACGTGGTGGTCCGTTCAACCGACGCGGGCACCCCTGGCAGTGAATACCGTCTCTGGACGACGCTGAAAGTCCCGCAGGGGCACAGCCTCGGGGAACATTGCCGGCTGTTGTCGCCGGTGCTGGGAGCGGAAAAATTCAAAACGATGCGGGCAAAGGGCATCTTCGCCTTGGGGGTTGGTCATGTCCGGCGGAAAGCGTTGGAGCCGGGAAGCAAAGCCGATTACCCGGCCCGGATGATCAGCACGCAGACGGTGAAGTTGAGCAGCCTTGAATGGAGCGTCCTGATGGCCTTGAAACGGGCGTTTGATCCTGAGGAAATCCAGCCGCAACCATGGGCCCGCCGGGCCCGTGAAGCGGCGTTGCCGTTGGACCGCTTTTATGAAGTGGCGGGATCATTGAGCGAACGGGGCATTATCGGCCGATTTTCCACTTTTCTGGAGCACGTCAAACCTTCGGCCGGCGGAGTCCGGGTCACCCGTTTCAATGGCCTTTTTCATTGGGCTGTCCCGCCGGGCCTGGAAGAAAAGGCCGGCTCGGAGGTTGGCCGGCATGAGATCCTGACCCATTGCTACTGGCGCGAAGCTGGTCCGGAATTCCGCCACGTGAACATCATGGCCGTCGCTCATGGAACCGAAAAAGCGCGCCTTCTCGAGCACAAACGGGCAATCGATGACCACCTTGCCGCCTGCGGGATTCCGGTGTCTTACACCAATGTGTTCTGGGGGGGCAGGTCGGAGATCAAACCTTCAGAAATCTCGCCGTTCGCCTACGAGGAATGGCGGCGACAGTTCGAAGCCTCGTGACATGGCGGGTGGTGTCGGTCGGTAAGCCAAAACTGCGTTACGCCCAGCTTGGGATCGCCGACTACGAAGGACGGATCCGGCGTTTTGCCCGATGGGAATGGCGCACGGTGCCTGCCGCCACCCCGGAGCGGGAGTCTGCTCAGTTGGTTGAGGCTTCCAGAGAAACGTTTCGCCTGTTGCTGGACTCGCGAGGGCGTGAGTTCCCGAGCCTGACGTTTGCCGAAAATGTCTCCCGCTGGATCGAGACACCCAAAATGACGGTCAGCCTGCTGGTGGGGGGTGCCGCGGGCGTGACGGAAGCCGTTCGGCGTCAGGCAAACCTTCTCTGGTCGCTTGGCCCGCATACCTTGCAGCACGAACTGGCCTTGCTGGTCGCACTTGAACAGGTGTACCGGGCTCACACGATCATTGCTCACCTGCCTTATCACCGGGAGTGAGGGAAGAAGGTGTGCAAGTGTCGGGGTATCGGCGTGTCGGCGTGGAAGCACCGTGGGGGCCAAGGCGATGAACGGCAATGAACCCCTGCAGACGGCCCTGAACCGCCATCCCCGTGGACGCCTTTTTGCCGCCTTCCTCCTCCGCCGACATGCCAATGGCATTAAGAGAAGCGGGTTGGGGGAAAAGCGTGGGGATTCGGCCCGGCCGGCACAGGACCGGCCGTCCCTTGCCGGCCGCGCGGGTGAGGCGGGCCGCCACTCCGGGGCGCTTGGGGACAAGCTCCCCTACCGAGCGGGCAGCGACCCCCACGTGCTTCCACCCCGACACGTTCTTCTTCCACCCCAACCCTCGTTACTCGACTTCGGCCAGCTTATCCCGGTACAATGCCACTGCCTTGCGCATCGACGGGAAAGCAAGGTCGTTCAGGTCCATTTCCGGCACGGCCAGCCACGTTGCCTCCGTCACTTCCTCCCGCTGCAGCCGAAAGTCTTCCGTTAACACGCGCACCAGAAAGAAAACGTCTGCCACCGGGTAACTCACTCCCCGGAACGGATACTCATTCGGAAAGGAGGCAAAGTAGGTGGCCTCGGCGACCTTAAGGCCAAGCTCCTCTTTTACTTCCCGTTCCACGGCCTGCTCGATCGTCTCGCCGCTATCCACAAACCCGCCGATCAATCCGAGCCGCCCCTTTCCGGGATCCTTGGCCCGGCGGACGAACAGAACCTCGCCGGGCCGCCGGTTCGATACAATCAAGGCCGCCGCCGCCACGGCAGGATTAAGGTAAAAATGGAAGCCGCAATCGGGGCAATCAAACGATTTGGCTTTTCGGCTTTGAAGGGCGGCGCTGCCGCACTTCGGACAATGGCTAAAGCATTCGGCTAACAGCATGCCTCTGGATCGCGCGCGCGGATTCTTGCGCCGTATGCGACAAACATTCAGCCCGGACCGGCCGACCGCGGCTAGGCGCAGGGCTTTCCAAACCCCGACGGGGTCGAACGGCGGGCCAGCGAGTCCGGGGTTGACAAGGCACTTAGGAGGAATATCATGCCCAGCTCAATGCGGGTGTAACTCAGTTGGTAGAGTATCTCGTTGCCAACGAGATTGTCGCCGGTTCGAGTCCGGTCACCCGCTCACCCCCTGCTTTGCGAGCGGGTTTCTGACATTGTTTTTGCCGGCCTTGGCGGTGCGGCAAGTTGCCCCTTCCGGGTCCGGCCGTGACATCGCAGCGCGGCATGGCTGCTTTTCCTCTGGGGCCTCGAAGCGCGCGCCGCTTTACCCTTGAGACCGGCTCAGGCGATCCGACGCTGGCATTTGGCACCCTTGTGTCCGCGAAACACCCAAATCATCGCCAACGTCCGAACTAATAAAATTTACGATATTCATTGTAAATTTTAGAAGAAATATTTACGGGTTGGTCGTGGCTGCCGACGCTCAATGCCTTTCCGGTCTCTTCATTTCCCGCGGTTCCGGCCGATGCTTTGCAGGCACGGCACCGCCTGCCGTCTTCACTGGCCCCCCGCCAAACGCCAGCGACCTGCCGCAGGCGGATGCCGGCCGGTACGATTTTTTCCGCTGTCGCCCGGCCTTTTCTGCCCGAGGACGGTTCTTCCTGTGCATCGTCGCAGGCCTGGGTTGCTTCACTGCTTCCCTCAGCCCCGCGCAGATCGCCGTTACGGTTGATCCCACCGCCAAGCAGCAGACCATTGATGGGTTCGGGACCTGTTTGTCCGGGATTGAAGCACAATCTTCCTGGTGGCAACAACTCTACTTTGATGACTTGGGTGCTTCCATGCTCCGCGTGGACCTTTCGCCTCCCCTGGTTTCGCCGTACTCAGACCAGGGCGTTTACTCCCCTTCCTATGGGAACCCAGGTCCGGACGGAAATTATGTCCGCACCTACACCGGGCCGACGGACTACGGCCGGCTCTACAACGGGTGGACCGCTCCGGTGGCGGTGATGGGACCGGACATTAACCAGAACGTTAAATTTTTTGATTTCGCGGCGGTTGGCCCCAAGACCGCAGGGCTCGCCGCCCAAGCCGGCGTCGCCCGCAGGTCACAGCTGGGCGACTTCAAACTTTTCGGGTCACTCTGGTCACCCGCTCCTTGGTTGAAGGTCAGCTCGGGCAATGCCATCGGGTCCACCTTCGCGAACGGGCCCAAAGCGGGTACCGCGTGGCCTTTCATCTGGTTGGGAAACTATGCGGGGGGCAAGCTTGACGTCAGCAACGTGCCACTCCCGGTGTTCAACGACGGGACGGGACCAACTTCCACCCTCACGCAGTTTGCGCGGTCCATTGCAGCGTTCGTACGGGGTTTCCAGAACACTTACGGGGTGCCTTTCTATGCAATCAGCATACAGAACGAACTGAATTTCGAAGAGTTTTACAACAGCTGCACCTATCCTTTATCCGCCCAGTACATTGCCGCACTAAAAGTGGTCCGTGCAGAACTGGACAAATACCCCGACCTGAAAAATGTGAAAATCGAGGGTCCGGAAGACCTGCTGGGGGGTGATGCTTACGGGATGTGGCAGTACGGCGGCGGCAGCTCGGAAGTGGACAAGAATTTGCATTACCTTCACGACGTAGCTGCCGATCCGGCGGCATTGGCAGCGCTCGCTTTCTGCTCCATTCACGGTTACGCAAATAACGGCGTCAGTGCGGCCGGCGCGGATCCGACGCAATGGAACTGGTGGAGCAACGGCTGGAGCGCCAGCCCGGCGCCCGGCATTCCGGCCGGGGTTTTGGGTTTTGCCGGTCTGGGGCGCAAATCCTGGATGACGGAGACCTCGGGAGAAGATCCCGGCTGGTTGAGCCCGGCCAGCGGTTACCCGAACAACGGCGCCTGGAGCATCGCGCTCAAGATTCAGGAAGCGCTGACGAACGGCCAGGAAAGCGGGTGGGTTTACTGGCAATTTACCGACGGCAACCCGGTGGGTGCATCCACCCTGACCGATGCAACCGCCACGAACACATCGGCCAAGTTCATCGCGGCCAAGCATTTCTTTCGTTTCATCCGGCCGAACTCCTACCGGGTAACTGCTGCCGTCACCGGTTCAACCCAGCTGACTGCGTCAGCGTTCGTCAATGACGCCAACCAGTCGTTGACGGTGGTTCTGGTAAACAGCGGCAGCACTCCGGTGACCCTAGCCTTGAACCTGGGGGGCACAGGCATCACGACGCTTCAAACGTACACGTCGTCCAACGTCCAGCATTTCCAGGCCTCAACGACCGCGGTGAGCGCCGGAACCGGCTCGGTGACGCTCCCCGCGTACGGGGTGACCACGCTGTTCGGCACTGGCTCAGGCGGCAATGGAATCATTTCCGGTGCCGTTTACCAACTGGGCTCGAAGGTGAGCGGCGGGACGAAGCTGATGGACGTGAGCGGCCAGAAGACCGCCAACGGCTCCGCCGTCATCGCCTGGCTGAACAACCATGGCAGCAACCAACGCTGGCGCGTTCAGCTTCAACCGGCTGGAACGTACACGTTGACGCCACAAAATGCCGTGAGCAAGCTGTTGGAGGTGGCCCAGGCGGGTACGGCGGACGGAACTCCGGTGGACATCTGGGCCGATCACCTGGGCGGCAACCAACGCTGGATCATTGCCCGCACGGCGGACGGTTACTGGACGCTGAGCCCCGGGTTTGAAACCGGCAA
>DASWVC010000288.1:0-32443 GCA_036401335.1 Chthoniobacterales bacterium | reverse complement strand
CGGGTATTACCGGCAAACGGTGACGCTGACCGACGCCGGTTCAACGGTGCTGAGCGCTCCGCTCAGCCTGGTGCTGCCGGGCCTTTCGCCCAACGCACAGCTGGCCAATCGGTCCGGTGGGACGACGGGTTCAGCCAATCCGGCGAGCCCTTACGTCAACGTGCTCCAAAGCGGCTCACTTGCGCCGGGGCAAGCGGCCTCGGTGACGCTGGAGTTTATCAATCCGAGTCAGACCACAATCACCTACGGATCCCTTTCCGTCCGGGCGGGAATCGGAAGCCGGTAACCAGAAAGCACTTGGCTTGGGCGTTTGCCGGTACCGGACCGGTCCCGTGCAAACGCCCGCGTTCTTTACTGACCACCCCGGGCGACGTAGAATTTGTAGGTTGCGGTGTATTCCACCCGGGATTCCTGGCCCACCATTGCCTGGTCGGCTGGTGCAGCCGGCGGTTTGCCCCCGAACGTACCGACGCGTTGAATGCTTTGCACCTTGCTCATAATCCCGCCGCCGCTGGTTTTAACGGCCTCGAGCAAGAGCCAGGCGATACCTTGCCCGTCGGGCGCATCGGCTTTCACCTTCACGCGCCCGACCACCTTGCCGCCATCGTCCAGTTCCCAAGTTGGACCCGCAGAGTGTCGACCCACCTTTCGGCCCTGGGCATCAAAGAGGTCTGCTTCGGGAGCCTTAAAGGCCCGCGCACGTTCCATTCTCGCGTGTCCCTACGTGACGGCGATCACCCTGCCGGTGAGAAGATCATAGATGGCACCTACTACCAGCACCCGGTTGGTTTTGACCAACTCGGCGAGCACCGGCTCAGAGTTTTGCAGTTTTCGCACGTTTAAACGAACGTTTTGCCGGATGGCCGCCTCGACCAACCCGCTGCCTTCGCCACGTGCTTCCCTTACCGCAGGTTCCAGATGGGCAACTAACTTCGGCAGGTGACCGGGCAGTTTGGTGCCCCGGGTCACCACGTCGACCGCCGCTTTCAGGGCGCCGCATTCAGTGTGGCCTAGAACCATGACCAGCGAGGCACCGAGCACGCTGGTACCGTACTCGACGCTGGCCAGGCCGCTGTCGTCGACAAAGTTGCCGGCCACGCGGATCACGAACAGGCGGCCGCGCGATTGATCGAACGCAAGCTCGGGCGCGACCCGTGAATCAGAGCAGCTCAGGATCACGGCGAACGGTCGCTGTCCGGCGACTAACCCGGGGCGTTCCGGACCGAAATCGTGGTGGAGATTCGCGCCAGTCACGTACCGTTGATTGCCTGCGGTTAACGCCTGAAGGGCTTCCGCCGCGTTTTCGATGTTGGCCGAAGGAATCGCCGTGGAATTGGCGGCGGCAAAACCGGTCCGAACGGCATGCCACGCGAAACCCACGCCCGCCAGGGTAATAAATCGACGTCGTGAAGGAGACAAAGATCGGTTCATGGAGGGAGTGGCTTTGTCCGTGCAGAGCATGGGTGGGAGAAGCGGAACAGTGACAAAGCAGGCAGATGGTGCCAGAAGATCCCGCCTGTTCCCAGCACATTCGTGTTGGGACAAGGTGCACCATTGCCGCTACCGCCTGTTTCCTTTGCTCTGACTGCTGCGGGGAAGGGTGTCGTGTGCCTAAGCTCTGTTCTTGATCAAACGATAGACGATCAGGAGAACAATGGCGCCGAGGGTGGCGATAAAAATCCCGCCCAGATCGAACGATTCGACGTGGCCAAGACCAATGAGACTGCCTAAAAAACCACCGACGATCGCGCCGGCAATGCCGATGAGGATGGTAACAATGATTCCGCCCGGGTCTCTCCCGGGCATGATGAACTTGGCGAGGGCCCCGGCAATGAGACCCAGGAGAATCCAGGAGAAAATACCCATACGCAACTTTTTAGAGTGGCTTTGATGTGCAGCAAAGGAAAATAACCACCCCCTTCTGCCCTGGGGATGAGGTCCTTCGGGGCGGCTGGACGGCCGGCATCAAATGGCTCAGCACCTCGGAAGAAGGCACGATTTCAGGGAACAACGCAGGCGGCGGGCCGCTCGCGCTGAGCCATCCCGCGTCGCGTAAAGCGCGGTCAGGATGGCCGTTGCCGCAATTCCGCCGCGTGCGAATCCGGCGGCGCTGACTACCGGCTCGGCAGAACAGCCTGCCAACCCTCTCCTTCCTGCAAAGCAGGCCCCGGGGTGCGTTCAACCGACCCTCCGCCGCTGAGGATCAGACGCCTGAGGCGAAGGAGGCCGTTGAGCACGTTCAGGTTCACCTCGATGCCGTCCCCCGTTGGTCGTTGCGACAGGGTGCCCCAGGCGGATCCAGTCGACCAGAAGTGTTCGGTGGCCGTAGCGGTCTTCGCGAACGTCATGGTTTCATCCACCGCGGAGTAATGAAACCCGGTCAAGGCCAGGATCGCTGCCCAACTCGCCATGGCCCGGGCGTAATGGTGGCCGCACTCCGCCTCGTTGAACGGGCTTCGTTTCAGCCCGTCGTACCGGGCCCGGATCGCTTCGATGCAGCGGAGCCCGTCTTCGACGGCACCTTCGTACAACAGGCCGACCGCGGCCGTGTACTCGAACCCGGTCATCACTTCGTTGAAGTAAGGAAACGGCCGCGTCGGTCGGTTCCCGTGCGGGTAGGAAGCCATGACCAGAGCCGCTTCGTTGTTCAGGACATACGACCGCATGTGGTTGAAATGGTTCGCAAGCGTGGCTTTGAAGTTGTGTTTGAGCACGTTGTTGAGCGCAGTGCCGATCTTGGCCGGGTCGGCCAGGTGACCTAAACCGCAGACGTGGGCAAAGAACTGGCCGAACAGCTGGTCTACGAGGCAGCCGCTGGCGAGTTGAAGGTCCGGATTTGAGAGGTCAGCGGCTCCCATGTCCCACCGAAGGCCTTTGGCAGGTGCGTGCGACGGCGGCACGACCCGGTGTTCGTAGTATTCCCCGTTGAACAGGTTCGCATCCAGCGCCCGGCTGCCGTTCAGAAACAACCCGCGGCAATTGGCCGAAAATCCTTTGTCCCCAAGGTAGGCGGCCATTTCCTCCCCGGCGCGCAACGCGGCCAGGTAGAGAAACCCCATCTGCGGATTCGGACCGTAGTACTCCACGTCCATCGTGTTGTGCTGGCAGCCTTCCATGACTCCGTCCCGGTCGCCGTCCCAACCATTGGGGATCCAGCAGAACTCGAGCGCTTTGCGGACCTGTGGCCAGATCCTTTCCAGAAACGCCCGGTCGCCGGAGAGTTGCCAGTCCCGGTACGCCTTGATGATGCAACCCATCTGACCGTCGGCCGCGGCCACGCCAAACTTCGTCCCGTGTTCCAGGGGCAAATTAACGCGGAAGCTCATCAGCCCCTGCGCGTCCGTCGCATGAAGGAACTCCACCTCGCGCATCCCCCGGGCGAGATCGCCGAAGAGGAAGGCAGTGGCCTGTTCGTAGTTCCACACGTGCGTGCAGGACCCGAAACAGGAGCCGAATTTATCCTGACAACCTTCCCAACCGAAGAAGTACCCGTCCGGGGTACGGAAGCAGGTTTGGCTGCGCAAGGTGCTGAGATTGAAGAGGGCAGCTTCTTTGACGGCTTCGGGCAGGGCGGCCCGGCAGACCGCGTCGACAAAGGAGACCGTCTTGCGTTCAAGGGTTTCGAGCTGAGGTGCAACCCGGGCCACTACGTCCCATGCGTCGGCGAACTGCGTGCAGTAGTGGTTGCCGATCCACCGCAACCGGTCGTCCCATGTTTTCGGGTTGCGTTCCGGCGCCCGCCAGGAAAGGCGGTTGGGAAAATGCCAGGCCAGCAGAAAGGCGACGGCAGCGCCGCCGCCGGCCGGAATCCTGGTTGAAACCGCGACGGAGGCGGTTGGCACGTCGACCCCTTCGGCCTCGCGTTCCTCCAGTTGGCCATCGGCTGCGAAATCATCCCAGAAATCGAGCAGCGAATTGCCCCAGCTGAGGTTGGCCCAGGCGGTGCGAAAGGTGGCAGGCCCATCCGAGAGCGCTGCCAGCGCCATGGTTCCCCACTGTTCCGCACGGGGATGGACGCCGGCCGACGATAAAAAGAGTCCCTGGGCACCGGGGCTTCGGCGCACCTCGTTTCGATTGGCCGAGCTGGCGCCGGTGGAACCGTCCTGCCCGATGAAATTGTCGAGGGAACCGGCGACCGAGGCCTGGAGTTCCTGGCCGGTCAAATTGGTCAGCACGAAACGAAGCACCGCAATCGGCAACCCGCTGGCGGCGGCGTCGCCTGGCACCAACGGATTGAAGGCCTCAAGCGAGACGTCCACCGGGACCGCCGGGTCGTGCAGCCGGACCCGGCCAAAAGGATAAGCTGCCTCGAACGAGTGCTGCGGGAAGCGGGGCAGGCCGGCGTTGGGCACGGGCGACCCGCTCCAACCCTCGTACAAATCAAAAGGGATGGCTCCCTCCAAGGCGCGGGCGGTGACCTGTCCGTCTGGCGTGGCCGTGCGCAGGCTGAAGAAAGCGTTCTTGGGTTGAAACCCTTTGGCGGGGCGATTGACGACCTCCCAATCCTGAAGGTTGCCGCGGCCACCGAGCGACACCGTGCCGGTGCCGATCCCGCCGAGTGGCAGCGCGATTCTGCGTGAATGTGCCTGGTCGTACCGGAGGAGGACCGGCCAAGGCAAGGGGTGCGGTGTTTCCATGAGGGGGGACTAGCCTTTGAGGCCGGAGTGGACGAACGCGTCGACGATCCAACGCTGCGCCAGGACAAAAACGATGAGGATCGGCAGGATCGCCAGCGTGACCGCGGCCATCACCACCGCCGGGTTACCGGATTGCATGTAGCCCTGGAGAAGGGCGATGCCCTGCGGCAGCGTCAGGTAAAACTGGCGCATCAGGGAAATGCCGAAGGCACTTACCATCCCGGGCAGGATGATGGCGAGATGGTTGTCAACGAGCCCCAACGTCTTCATGATCAGGAAGATCGGAATCACCGTGACCTGGTTCGGGATCATGAGGGAAGCCAACAGCAGGAAAAACAGGAACTGCCGCCCGGGAAACCGCAGCCGGGCGAAGGCGAAACCGGCCATGGAACAAAGGACCAGTTGGGCGAGGGTAACCGCGTTGGCAACCATTGGGGAGGCAGGGCATAGGATTCCGCGCTGGGCCGCAAGGAGGTCGAAAACATCCAGAGGAGGGGTAACGCAACAAGGAGGGCGCCGCCCGCGGCGAGCGCCATGGCAAACGCATTTGCCTTCGGCAGGCCGCGGTTGCCTTGGTGAGACGTGTTGCCCCGGGGCGCAGGGGCGGCTGCGACGGGGAGTCCGGCGCTCCAGGGACCGTGAGGGAACTCCTACTCATAGTGAACCCAGCGGCGGCTGAAGAGGAACTGACAGATGGTCAGTCCCATGATCACCGCGAAGAGCGTCATGGCCACGGCCGAGGCAATGACCCACCCTGGATCGCTGAGCCAGGACACAGGGCCGATGCCGATCAACTGGAGGTAGTAGTTAACAACGCCCGTGTCCCGCTGAAAAAGAAACTCCCAGATAACGGCCACATAGGTGTGCGCGATCAACACCGGGAAGAAGTAAATGGAACGGAAAAAGTTTCGCAGAAAAGCCGGCATCCGGGCGTTCAGCAGGACCGCCAGCCCAAGGCCGAGCGTAAGGTTGAAAAAGACGGCGAAAACCGTGAACAATGCAGTGTTGGGGTAGACCGTTTTCAGCCGGTCGTCCGACCACATGCGGGTGTAGTTGTCCGGTCCGATGAACGTGGTGCCGCCGAAAAGGTCGAATTTTGTCAAGCTGATCGCGGCAACGGCGACGAGGGGGCCTAACACGAAAATCAGGAAACCGAGGTAGGTGGG
Organism: Chthoniobacterales bacterium; assembly: GCA_036401335.1. GTDB lineage: Bacteria > Verrucomicrobiota > Verrucomicrobiia > Chthoniobacterales > JAFAMB01 > DASWVC01. The sequence goes on along the minus strand of DASWVC010000288.1, from coordinate 26,640 downwards.
GAAGATAAAAAGAAATCCCCATAACGCTTCCTGGTGACCTCGATGGCGCCTCATGGCGGGGTCCGGGGTTCTGTCAGGGATCCGCGTGCCGGCCGCGAACACGTTTCAGGCCGCGCTTTTCGCGAAGGCGGCCGACAGCTCCTTGTGCGCCTGTTCCAGGCCCTGTTCCGGGGTAACGGCGTTGCTCAGCACCTGCTGCATGTGCCGCATGAAGATGTCGTCCATCTCGGTGTAGATCGCCGGGCAGGGAACCGGTTTGGCATCGCCCAGGCATTCATAAAACATTTTCGAGTTGGCAGGAAAATCCTTGAACGCCGGTGCTTCCGTGGCGGACCTCAATCCGGGCACCGCATCCCCGCCTGCGGCGATCGCTTCCTGGGTCTGCAAGCTGTTGAGTTCCTTGATCAATTCCCAAGCCAGCGGGCGGTTTTTGCAACTCCGGCTGATCCCCCAGCCGCCTGAACCGAAAACGGAGGTGGAAGCGGTCCTGCGTGGCCAATACTGCACGTCAACGGCTCGGAAATTATTGGAGAGGTAAGTGCCCAGCAGCCAGTGACCGCCGCCGGTCATGGCCAGCCGGTTCCCTGCCAGCATGCTGACGCCATTGCTGAAATCGGCCCCGGCTACTGACGGCGACACCTTGTGTTCATTCACAAGGGAGTGAACGAACTTCACCGACTCGAGCACCTTGGGGTCGTCGAGGTTGGATTTTGTCCAATCCGGCGACAGGGGTGAGGTTCCGTTGGTCAGGAACCAGGGTTGTAACCCGAAATTGAAGAAGGGGATTCCGAACCCGAACACCTTTGATCCGCCTTCGCCTTTGGTGAGCTTTTTGGCGGCATCCAGAAAGTCGTCCCAGGTCCAGTCGGGTTTGGGTGGTTCAATCCCGCCATCCTGAAACAACTTGGTGTTGTAGTGGATGCACATGTTGTTGAACTCCCGGGTTAGAAAGTACGTTTTCCCGTTCACGTTAAGGGCTTCGGTCAGAGCGGGAGCACTGTCAGCCAACATCGCCTGGGCACCGGGATCGCCGGCAATCAGGTCGTCCAGGGGCACAACCAGATTGTCGCGGACGGTGAGCCGGACGCCTTCGATGGCAAGCGCGATGACGTCCGGGGCCAATCCGCTGGCGGTGCGGGTGCGCAAGTTATTGATGTATTGGCTCCAGCTTTTCGGAAAGGGGGCGTAATCGTCCCGCACGTGGACGTTGGGGTAACGTCGGTTGAAACGGGCAATGGCGTCTTTGTAGACCTGCTGTGACTTTGCAGAACCAAAATCAAATACGGTCAGGGAACCTTACGCCTGCAGGTCGGGAGCTTTGTTCTCTGCGAAGCCCGTTCGGGCGCCCACGGTGGAGAGAAAGGCTCCGCCGAGGCCGGCGACGTGCAGGAACTTGCGGCGGTTCATAGGGGACGGTGGGTTCATGGAGTGGACGTGATGGGGCGGGTGGGAGGGCGCGGACGTGCAAACGGGGGAATCGGCCTTTGACAACGTTGATGTTGGCGTTAACATGGGCGCGTGTCAAGACGCCTTCGCCCCGGGCGGTCCACGGTGGGTTCCAGCATCATCCGAGCCGCGGCGCCTGGCCTCCCCGGGTTGGGACCCTAACCTGATCGATCGCCTGCATGGCTGCGCTTCCTCCCAGAAAAACCGGGCGCCTGACGTTGGATGACGTCGCCCAGGAGGTGGGGGTTTCCCACCAGACCGTCTCCCGCGTGATCAATGATCACCCCCGGGTGCTGCCGGCCACGCGCGCCCGGGTTTCGGCTGCCATCACCAGGTTGGGGTACCGGCCCAACCGTGCCGCCCGTTTTCTGGCCAACCAGCGCTCGACCGTGATCGGTTTGGTGACGCATCACTCGGACGCTTACGGTGCCGCCCACGCGTTGCTGAGCATCCAACAGGAGGTGCAGCGGCAAGGCTACACCCTGATGACCTTCGGCCTGAAAACGTTCGGCATGCCGGAACTCAGGCAGGCGACGGAGGAGCTGCTGGAGAACGCGGCGGCCGGCGTAATCGTTGACATCCCCTATGAAGTCAGGCAGCGCGACGTGCAGGCCGCCCTCGGCCACGTGCCGTTCGTGGCGTTGGATGTGGATGGCCGGGGCCTGTTTCCCTCGTTCCGTTTTGATCACCTGCACGGAGCTCGTGAAGGCACCCGCCACCTGGTCGCAATGGGGCATCGGCAGATCGCCGGAATCATCGGCGAAAAACCGTGGCGCGCAGCCGCGAAGCGGCGGCAGGGCTGGCTCTCTGCCTTGGAAGAAGCGGGGTTGAAGCCCGGGCCCAGCGTGGAAACGGCTTGGACGGCGGCCGGCGGCTATGAAGCGGCCACGGGTTTGCTCCGCGGCCACCACCGGAAGTTCACGGCGATTTTTGCGGCCAACGACCTGATTGCTTTGGGCGCGATGAGCGCCCTCCAGGGAGCCGGGGTCCGGGTGCCGGACGAGGTCTCCGTGGTCGGTTTTGACGGCATGCCCGAGGCCGAATTTTTTTATCCGTCGCTAACGACGGTGGTTAATGATTTTGACGTGCTGGCACGGGAAAGTCTCCGGAGCCTGCTGCAAGTGATCAAAGGAGCGGAAAGCACCGGGCCCCTCCAAAAGGTCAGTCTGCCCAAGCTGGTGCTGCGGGCGAGCAGCAGGCCTATGAGAAAAGGTTGACAGCCGGCGCGGGTTGACCGCAGTGTTAACGCTAACACATCTTACCCTTTTCGTTCTATGCTGAACCGGCTGTTTCCCCCCAGGATCTTGTCTCTGCTCGGCGGCGTTGCCGCCCTTGCCTGCTCCCTTCTTCCATCGCCGGCCACGGCGGCCGTCACGGTCCGATGGCTGACTTTGTCCGATGACCTTTGGCCGGATTGCGCCAAAAAGGTGATCGCCGGTTTCGAGGCCAAAAACCCGGACATCAAGGTCGAGATGGACAACTACCCGTTCCGCCAGCTTTTTGAAACGATCGAGGTGCGCATGAAGGCCCAGGATGCGGACGTTGACCTCATCAGTGTCGACGTGCCGCTGGTTGCTTCCTACTCGGTCCGCGGCTACCTCGCTCCCTTGGACGCTTATTTTACCCCTGACGAACTGGCCAGCACGTGGGTGGCTTCCTCAAAGCAGGCCGGGACTTACCAGGGTAAATTTTTGGCGGCACCACAAAACAACTCGGCCCAGTTCATGTACGTGAACCTCGACCTTTTCCAAAAGGCGGGCCTGACGCCGCCAGCCTGCCTGGTGGCCGATGAACCCGTTACGCCGGAGAAGGTGGCTGCGATCGCGGACAAGGATCGTTGGACTTGGGAACAAGTCGTCGAGGCGGCGAAAAAGCTGACCAAGACCGGACCGGAAGGGCAGGTCTGGGGCATGGAGTTTGACCAGGTCAGCCGGCTTTACCAATTGCAGGCGCTGGGCGAATCCCTTGGGGGCCAGCTGGTGAGTCCCGACGGTTTGAAGGCCACCGGTTACTTCGATTCCGACGCCTGGAAAAAAGCTGCGAAATGGTACTGGTCTTTGTTTAACGATTGGAAGGTCAGCCCGAAGGGCGTGCCGCCCGGAGAAACCGCTAACCAGTTTGCCGCGAACAAAGTGGGCCTTCTCATCGGGGGCGAATGGAACATTTCAACGTTCAAGAAAGCCGGGATCAAGTTCGGCATCGCACCGCACCCTTATTTCAGCGGCGGCAAGCCGGCCACCGGCACCGGCAGCTGGCACCTCGGGTTGAACAAAGCGTCCAAGAACAAGGAGGCGGCCGCAAAGTTCCTTCACTACATCACCGCGGACGACGAAGGGTCACGGATCTGGTTTGAAACCCGGGGGCAGCTGCCGGCGACGCAAAAGCTTCTGACGGCCATCGATCAACTGCCGCAGTACCAGGTTTTTCCGGAAGGCGCATACCGCCTCGGTGTGTATGAGGCGCGTCACACCGCGGTGCCCCGGCCGCAAACACCCGGCTACCTCCAGCTGGAGGACATCTTTGCTTCCACGTTCGAGGACATTCGGAACGGGTCGGACCCGAACGAGGCCTTGCCGGCGGGAGCCCGACGGGTAGACCGGTTCCTGGCCCAGTTCCGCAAATAACGCTGCAGCCGGATGAAAGCGAAAGGCAGCGCCCCGTTGGCTTTTGTGCTCTTGCTGCCGGCCATGGTTTGCCTTGGCGTTTTCCGGATTTATCCGATTGCCCTGACGGCATGGGGAAGCCTGCGCCGGGAATCGTTTGAAGAAGCCGGCCGGACGTTGTTCGTGGGGGCGCAGAACTACGTCGACCTGTTTGGCGATCCGTTGTTTTGGAAATCGCTTTGGGTCACGACCAAACTCAATGCCGTGATTAACCCGGTGCAGGTGGTTCTGGCGCTGCTCCTCGCCGTGATGGTGAACCAGCGTTTTCGTGGCATCGGGTTTTACCGGCTGCTATTGTTTGTGCCAATCGGGGTTTCGCTGCCGATCGCGTGCGTTATCTGGCGCTTGATGCTGGATCCGCAATCCGGGTTGATCAATTCCCTTTTGGGTTGGGTGGGCATCGGGCGGCAGCCGTTCCTGATCGATGAACACCAGGCGCTCTGGAGCATCCTGGCCATCGCCACCTGGAAAGGGGTAAGCTTCTGGATGATCTTTCTGTGGGCGGGGTTGCAGGCCATCCCCCTGGAATTGCATGAAGCGGCCCGGATCGACGGGGCGCGCACGGTGCGTCGGTTCTTCCGCATCACCCTGCCGCTTTTGAAGCGATCGCTTCTGTTTGTGCTGGTCACAGATACCGCCGTTAATTTTCTTCTGTTTGTCCCGATGTTCCTCCTGACGCGCGGGGGACCCGCCTATTCCACCAACGTGTTGATGTACGAGGCCTACAAATCGGGTTTTATCTACGGCGAAATGGGCCGCGCCCTGGCGCTGGTGATGGTGCTGCTGCTGCTCGTAAGCGTGGCGGTGGCCCTCCAATTTTATTTTCTTCGCCAGGAAGAATCCTGAAGATGAACTCCTCAGGATCCACCCTCCTCCGGCATGCCGGCTATTTGCTGGTCGGCTGCATCTTTCTCCTGCCGCTCTGGTGGGCGTTCAGTTCGTCCCTGAAGCCTCTGACAGAGGTGTTCCGCGATACGTCTCCTTTCCACCTCCGTGCCCTGCTGCCCGTGCCGTTCCATCCCGGCGCTTACCTGGAGATTTTTCAAAAAGGTTTTGGCCGCGCCGTTTGGAACAGCCTTCTGGTCGCGTTTCTGTCCGTCACATTCGGCCTGGCCGTGAACGGGTGCGCAGGATTTGCGTTTGCGGTGCTCTCGTTTCCCGGCAAAAACCTGCTGTTCGGCATCACCGTGCTCACCTTTCTGGTGCCGTCCGAGGCGATTTCCGTCCCGCTTTACACCGTCGTACGCGGCCTCGGATGGCTGGACTCTTACGCTGGGTTGGTCGTGCCGGGAATCGCGAACGGGATCACGATTTTTCTGTTTCGTCAGTTTTTTGCCCAGATCCCGCGGGAACTGGCAGAGGCGGCGCGAATGGATGGAGCGGGGTGGTTAACGATCCTGCTGCGCATCTACGTCCCGCTATGCAAGCCCGTGATCATCAGCGCCGGTTTATTGATCTTTATTTTCCAGTGGGAAGCATTCTTATGGCCCTTGATTGCGACGCGATCGGAAGGGATGCGGGTCGTCCAATTGGCCCTGGCTGGTTTTGAACAGGAGCACCAGACGCTGTGGACCGAGTTATTTGCCGCGTCCGTGGTCTCGTCGGCCATCCCGCTGCTGATCCTTTTGCCATTGCAACGCTACTACATCCAAGGGGTGGTTGGCTCCTCGATCAAGGGCTGAACCGGCAAACGTTGACCGGTAAACCGCTCGGGTTGGAGCGCCCATTTTTATGAGATCTGTTATCCTCGACACCGACATCGGCAGCGACGTTGACGACCTGCTGGCCCTGGTTTTTCTGTTGCGATCCAAGGAGCTTGCTCTGCAAGGCGTTACGACGGTGTACGGAGACACCCGGCGGCGCGCGCGTTTGGCGAAAGTGGTGTGCCGCCTGGCGAATTGTCCTTCGGTGCCGATCATTCCAGGCACGGAGCAGCCGCTTTCCGGCCGTCAGGTGTACTGGGCGGGGATTGAAGGCGAGGGTGTCCCCGGGTTGGAGGAGACCGGCCTCGATCCTACGGTCGAAGCGGATGAATTCCTGGTGAGTCAAGCCGAAGCGGCACAGGGTGAACTGGAAATCTTAGCGATCGGTCCACTGACGAACATTGCGCGGGCAATTATCCTGGAACCCCGTTTTGTGCGTTGGGTGAAACACCTGTACATCATGGGCGGCACGTTTTACGACGACCGGCCGGAACACAACATCCGGTGCGACACGGTGGCCGCCGGCAAAGTCTTTAGCTCCGGGGTTCCGATCACCGCCCTTGGCTTGGACGTGACCACCATCCCCGTGATCCAGGAACCGGACGTGGTGCGCCTGGAGTCGGCCGCAAACCCGGTTTCGCAATTGGTTGCCCAGCAGATCCGGAACTGGTGGTTGTTCCGTCATGCCAATCGAAACCACCCGCATGATCCGCTGGCCGCTCTGGCCATGGAGCGACCGGACCTGTTTCGATTTGAACGTTGCGGGGTAAGAGTGGAGCTGGATGGCCCGTTTTACGGCCGGACCCACCGCGTGCCCGGTGAAGGAAGCGTCGAGGTGGCAAGCGATGTCCTGTCGCGGACGGCTCTGGCGGAGATCATGGGTCGGTTGGCATAAAGCGGGAAGGCGGTTTACTGGTCGCAGGCGAAAGCGGGTAAAGATGAATTTTGAAACGGACTTAACGAGGCAAGCAAGATGGACGATGTAAGCATAATGACATCGGCTGTGGCATCGATGCAGGACAGGTTTCGAGGGGCGCTCCTTGGATTGGCGGTCGGCGATGCGCTCGGGTCCACCCTGGAATTCACGCGGCCCGGCGCTTTTTTGCCGATCACGGAAATGGTGGGTGGCGGCCCGTTCGGGCTAAAACCCGGGCAGTGGACGGACGATACGTCGTTGGCTTTGTGCCTGGCGGAATCGCTGGTAACGTGTGAAAAGTTCGACGTCCGCGACCAGATCGAGCGCTACGTGCGGTGGTACCGGAAGGGTCACTTAAGCAGCACCGGGACGTGCTTCGACATCGGAAACACGGTGGCCGCGGCCTTGCGGGGATTTGAGCGGACCGGTGAACCTCTGGCAGGGCCAATCGCACCCCTGACGGCCGGGAACGGATCGCTGATGCGTTTGGCACCGGTCCCGTTGGCATTTTGGCCGGACGCGGCCCGGGCCATTGCGCTGGCGGGAGAAAGCTCCCGGACGACGCACGGCATTGTGCTGGCAGTGGATGCTTGCCGCTACTTTGCGGCGCTGCTGGTCGGTGTACTGCAGGGACGGTCAAAGGAGGAGATCCTGAGGCCATTGTTCGATCCCACGCGCGAGGGAAATTATTGGGCAGAGAACCCGTTAGCGCCGGAAATCAACGCGATCGCCCTGGGATCTTTCAAAGAAAAGGACCCGCCGGAAATCAGGGGCACCGGCTACGTGGTGGAGTCCCTAGAAGCGGCCCTCTGGGCCTTTCACGGTGCCGCTTCCTTCCGGGAAGGGGTGCTCGCCGCGGTGAACCTGGGAGAAGACGCGGACACGACGGGTGCGGTGTACGGCCAACTTGCGGGCGCTTACTACGGGGTCGGCAGCCTTCCGGCAGATTGGGTGGCGAAGCTCGCCATGCTTGGAAAAATTCAGCAACTGGCAGACGGATTACTGGTTTTGGCGTCCCGGGTCGAGAGACAAGAACCGGTTGTTTGTGAGGGTGGTTGCGGGCAGGAACTGGGCCAGTTCACGAGCTGAAAGGCGCGTCCGGGGAGAGTGGTATTAATTGTGCCAGTTCTTGAATGGTAACAATGGCACGAGTGCTCCGGCAGTCGTGCCCAGCAATCCCGCGCCACTCGCAATGACCCCTGCCTCGTGACCCTCTGCCGGAACCATGGCTTTAAGAGCCGGGACGAGGAAGATCGGCCGGCAACATGCGCAGCGCTGCCATGGCTTGCTGCGGGGTCAGCACCGGCGCGGGTTTGGTTCCGTTACTTGGCCTTTGGGCGAGGGCATACGTGCGGACCCGACCGGCTGGATCGCGAAAGATGCGCTGCACAATGGTGACCTGCCCGATGCCCTCCAGGGAACGGTAGGTAAAAGAGACCCAGGTGTCGGTACCAGACTGGACTATCGTTGGATCGGAACCGGGCGCCTGCTGCCTGGCCGCAGCCAGCAAGTCCTGTGCGATCTTTTGCGGGTCTTCCGGGGTGGGGGTGACGTTCACGAAGAGTTGCTGCGTCCACGCGTTCCTGGTTTCACCTTCACGGTAATAATTTTCGGCGAGGCGCTGCGGTGTTTGACTGGCGCGATAGAATTTGGTCCCGGCAAAGGTCAGCTCTTGCGCCCGGGTGGTCACCGGCCAACTCAGCAGGGACATGCTTCCGCAAGCGGCCAGGAACGTTAATCGAGTCATCCCTGATAATTGCGGCGGGACGGAGGTGAGGCAACGCGAAGTTGATCGGCGCCGTCGCTTGTTGCCTAAAAACGGTGCTTTGAAACCTGCCTTGTCCCTGCAGGATCCACGGCCGAGGTGTTGGAAAAGTGGGAGAACACCCGAGTAGTAACCTGCGAGTTCCTCCGTTCCGAAGTCCGTGGTCTGGAGGTGCGGCTCTTGCAGTCCGGTTGGGCTGGCAGTCCCCTAGGCGTTAACTTAAGCCGGACGGGGATCTCCAGGCGCCTCAAACGCCCACTCCCGGCCGTTTGGCCGCTGTGCGTTCCGAAACGCTTCTCTCTCCGGGGGGCGCCTTCTCCGGTAGGGTCGCGTGTCCCCACGCGACCTCCGCAAGCGCCCACAGACAAAAGCGGACTGGACGCAGAGGAACTGCGCGTCTTGGCAGCGGCCACCGAGCGACGGCTGAACACCACGGGCGAGGTCATCCTGGCCGCCGGCCGCTTGGGTGGGCACATGAACCGCAAGGGTGATGAACTGCCAGGTTGGCAAACCGTGTGGCGCGGCATGGGCCGATTGGCAACGCTGGTCGAAGGCTACCGGTTAGGACGAAGCCGTTTTGGGGAATGACAAGGCGACCGCTCCCCCCCTGGCCCAAAGGCAAGGGGCGGGGTGGCGCTCCCCGGAAGGCCCCGCCCGCAAACGGCACGTGACCCGACCGACCGGACGGGCGCCATCCCCGGGGGCGCTTGAGGATAAGCTCCCCTACCGGAGGTCGCATCGGGACACGCGACCCTACCCGAGGCCCCGTCACACCGCGCCGGCGGCCAAGGGACTCGCCGCCCTATCCGGACCGGACTCAACCTACCCATTGGAGGAAATCCGGTTCGTCAATGCTCAGGGGAAGGCAGGAACTATCCTGCGGCCTGCCCCGACGTCACCTGCCCGTGGTTGAGCGCCGCCACAAGCAGAATGCCTCCTGTCATGTTCCCGAGCAGTGTTGGCAGCCAGAAATGAAGGAAAAACCGTGCCGGGCTGTCGCCTCCGGTAAACAAGAGGTAAAGCTTTTCCGTTGAGCCGGCAATAATATGGTCAAAGTGGCCGAGCCCGATCAGGTAAGTGAGCAGGATGATTACGTGAACGCGGGACGTTTCTGCGAAGGGCAACAGCCAGACCATCAGGGCAATAAGCCAGCCGGCAAAAACCGCCCGAATAAAGGTGATTTCAGGCCGGTCAGCGTAAACGTGTTCCGCCACCAGACGAAAGCCATGGCGGACGTTTTCGTCAAAGACGGCGAAATGGGAGATGACCCAGGCGAAGACGGCGACGCCAAGCATGTTGCCGGCCAGGACCACTGCCCAGAACAGGATGAGCCGCACCAGTCTTGGCCGGGAGGTCTCCCGCAAGAGCGGCAGCACGGGGGTCAGGGTACTCTCCGTGAAGAGTTGCTGACGGCCAAGGATGACGATGAGAAACCCAATGGAGTAGCCGAATTTTGTAATGAGCTCTCGCCACGGTGTGTCGGGCAACGCAATCGTCAGCAAGGCCTCTGCGACAAAGGAAAAGCCCATCGACAAACCGGCGGCCAGCGCGGAAAAGGCCAAGTCGGAAAAGGGCCGGAAGAGCTCTTGTTCACCCTGGTGCATGATGGTGGAGTAAACGACGCCTGCACTCGGGGCGATCCGTTCCTCCACGTCGGCATTTTCGCGCTCATCGTGCGGGGTATTCGGGCCAGGATGGAGTGAACTCATGTCGGGCGTGACTTTTTCATGCTTCCAGGTTCGAGCTCCTCAACGCCGCTGGCCTTGTAATGGAGGCGGAAAAGGATTCACTTTAGGGGACCACGGATGCCCATTGGGCCTGCATGGCCGTTGATTCTGAGTAGATTTGGTGAATTTTCTCTTGGGGTATGAGCCAATTCAAAACGTTGCGGGCGTCTTCTCTCTACTGTCCTAAATGCCAGGCGACCCAGCCGGTCGTGGAAAAATTGTTGCTGATTCTTCCCGACCGGGAAATTTATGATTACCTTTGCCGGCGTTGTGCGACCTCGATCGGAAAACGGGAGGTCAAAGAGACCGAAGCTGCCCGCCCGGGAATCATCCTGCCCTAGAAGAAGGCGTCGGGGTATCGGCGTGTGAGAGTGACGGGGTTGGCAGGGCGGCGAGTCCCTTCGCCGCCGTCGCGGCGTGCCGGGAACTCCGGCAGGGGAGCTTGTCTTCGAGCGCCCCCGGGTCGAGGAGCATTTCGGAACGGACGGCTGCCAAGCGCCCGCACCATTTGGCAGCACGCGGGCAGTTGCGACCCGGGCTTGGCGGGATCGGCTGTCCACAGCCGACAAAATGGCGGCTATGGAATCCGCGAGGGCATCGAGCTTTCAACCTAGGTAAGTGTTCGCTTGAAAAGGTCGACGACCATGCCGTAAACCGTTCGGGCTGCCGCCGGATCGTAACGGTAGCCTTCATCCCGCATGAACGCATGGGCCCCGTTGAATTCGTGCCAGGCAAAATTGGCGTCGGCATCGGCCAGCGCATTGTAAATGACGGCACGGCCTTCGCGCGGAACATGGGGATCTTGCCGGCCGAAAACCATCAGGAGTTCGCCTTTGATTTCAGGAATCCGATCAAGCGAATCGTCCTGCTTGCCCCGGCCCAGGCTGCGGCTGTGAATGTCCGTGGGATAGCAGCAGGCACCGGCAAGCACCTCCGGGTTCATCGCCGCACGAAACGAGAGGTGGCCGCCGATGCAAAACCCGATCACGCCGAACTTGCCGCTGCAGGCCGGATGGGAGCGAAGGCAACCAAGGGCGGCTCGCGCATCCTCGTCGTAGGCGGAGAGTTCCTTAGCGTACTTGTCAGCGTTGCCACGGTCGCCTCCGGCCTGATCGTACGGCAGCACGGTTCCCGGTGTTTCGAGCTCGTGAAAAATCTCTGGAATGGCAACCAGGAAACCGTGTCCGGCCAGCGTGGCGGCGGATCGGCGAATGGGATCGGTCGCCTGAAAGATTTCAGAGAACAGGACGATGCCGGGGTACCGTCCCTCAGCCGCGGGACGCAACAGGTAGGTCCGCATGGGTCCGTTGGACGTGGCAAGATCGACGGAGTCTTCTTCTTTGATCAACATGGGAGGAGGACGGAACAGGGCAGGTGACAGCCGGGCAAGCGGAAACTTTCAGCGGTTCACGGCCGCCATCCCTTCGCTTGGGTAACGCTCGCCCGCAACGGCTCCGGGCGGACACAGGGTGCTGACCTCTTCGCGTTCCTGCGGGGTGAGTTGAACGTCCAGAGAACCGAAGTTTTCCTCCAGGTACTTGATCTTTTTCGTGCCGGGAATCGGCACCACGTCGGACCCGGCGGCAAGGACCCAGGCCAAGGCCAATTGGGTGGTGGAACAGCCTTTGCGGCGCGCGAACCCATCAAGTTTCTGGAGAACCTCCACGTTCTTGGAAAAATTCGCCTCGTTGAACCGGGGGTTTTGGCGTCGCCAATCGTTTGCACTCAGTTGATCCAGGCTGCGCAACCCGGAGGTCAGAAAGCCTCGGCCCAACGGACTGTAGGGAACGAAACCAACACCAAGTTCACGGCAGGCCGGGAGGATCGCGGCCTCCACGTCCCGCGTGAACAGGGAATATTCCGTCTGCAACGCGGCGATCGCGTGGACGGCATGGGCCTGCCGCAAGGTTTCAGCCGAAACCTCCGAGAGGCCCAGGAACCGGACTTTTCCGGCCTGCACGAGTTGTTTCATGGCGCCCACCGAATCCTCGATGGGAACCTTGGGATCGCGTCGGTGCATGTAGTATAAGTCGATGACCTCAACGCCGAGCCGCTGCAGGCTGTCGTCACACGCCTTCCTGATGTACGCAGGATCGTTGCTGATGCCGGTACGCTCGCCTTTTTCGTTCCAGGTATTGCCGAACTTCGTGGCAATCTTGACCCGGTCCCTGACCGGTTTCAACACCCGGCCGACCAGTTCCTCGTTGTGGCCGTGGCCGTACATGTCGGCCGTATCAAAAAATTCTATTCCCAACCCCACGGCTCGCTCGAGGGTGGCGGCAGAAGCACCCTCGTCCCGATCGCCGTAAAAAGCTGACATCCCCATGCAACCGAGTCCGAGCGGAAAAACCGTCAGCCCGCCCAACGTGCGCTTTAGCGTGATGGCCATAAAAACACCTTCGAGAGCAAGTCTTAAATAGCAAACACCGATTACGCCCAGCCATTGCGGCGCCCGGGAGACAACCTGACCATCGCCTTGTTCCGGGTCAGCCGGCCTTTGACTCGGAAAGCAAAGTCAGGATTTTGAAGTCATGCGCAAGATTCTGGAAACCGAAGAACATGTCCCCGTTCCGCCCATGGTAATGTCCGACCCGTTTTTTCGGATCACCTACCTGATCAAAGAAGAAATCCGCAAATACAAGTGGATCGAAGCCGAGAAGGGGCGTCCGCTTTCCTGGGAACAAGCACGGGACGAATGGACGGCAGCGTACCGCGAAAAGTTTGAGGAATTCCTGGACGAGACCCTTTCTGTGCCCAAAGATCCTTTTGTCTGAAGCTTGAGCGCGATCGGCAAACGGGCCGGGGGTGGTGTTTTGCTTGTTTGGCCGGTCCACGGTAAACTCGTTGATGTCGGAAACGCCTTTCCCGTCGCCTGAAGAACTCCAGAAAAAAATTCAGGAGTTCATGAAGTCAAACTTCGGCGACAAGGTTTCGGTGGCTGCCTTTACCCAGCCGGCTGGCGCGGAGGAAGCGCCTGCGCCGGAGGCGGCCGGAACTTTTGACCCCTTTGATTTTCACCTCACCCCAAAGCAGATCAAGGCTCACCTGGACCGGTTCGTCATTCGCCAGGACGATGCCAAGCGCACCTTGGCCATTGCCGTCTGTGACCACTACAATCACGTGAACCTGGTCCGCCGTTTGGAAAAAGAAAACCAGGCGGCGGCGGCGCACCTTGAGTACAGCAAAGGTAACATTTTATTGCTCGGCCCAACCGGGGTTGGCAAGACTTACCTGGTTAAACACGTGGCCGAGCTTGTCGGGGTGCCTTTTGTCAAGGCCGACGCAACCAAGTTCAGTGAGACAGGCTACGTCGGCGGTGACGTCGAGGATCTCGTCCGTGAATTGCACCAAAAGGCAAATGGTGACCTGCAGACCGCTCAGTACGGTATCATCTACATCGACGAGATCGATAAAATCGCCTCCAGCGGCAATCTGGTTGGCCGGGACGTGAGTGGGCGCGGGGTCCAGACCACCCTTCTCAAGTTGATGGAGGAAACCGAGGTTCCGGTGCGTAACCCGATGGATTTGCAAGGGCAGCTTCAATCGGCCTTCGAGTCGCAACGCCGCGGTCGCGGCCGCAAGGACGTCATCAACACGCGGCACATCCTTTTTATCTGCAGCGGCGCGTTTGACCGGTTGAAAGAACAGGTGAGCCGCCGGGTGCGTCAGGCGGGGTTGGGTTTTGGTGCGCTTCCCGCCTCCGTCGAAGGAGCGGCAGCACTCAATGCGGCCACTACCCGGGATTTCATCGACTACGGCCTGGAGCCGGAATTTGTCGGCCGCCTGCCGGTGCGGGTGGTTTGCGATGAACTGACCGCCGATGACCTTTTCGCCATTCTGAAGACGTCGGAGGGAAGCCTGATCCGGCAGTACGGGCGAGCCTTTGAGGCCTACGGCATTGAAGTGGATTTTGAGGATGAGGCCCTGCGCGAGCTTTCTATCCAGGCGGCCGCCGAGAAGACGGGCGCACGCGGGTTGGTCACGGTTTGCGACCGGATTTTCCGCGACTTCAAGTTTGAACTGTCCGGGTCGGGGGTCCGCCGGCTTCGGGTGGATGGTGCTTTGGTCCGTCAGCCGGGTGTGGCCCTGGCGCGGATTCTGGAGTCGGCCCGTGCGGAGACCGCCTTGAACGAGGCGGAGAAAGCGCGCCAGTTCGCAGAGACCTTTTCGCAGAAGCACGGCGTTAAATTTGCCCTCGGGGAAGACGCCATTCATTTGGTGGTAACACGGGCGCAAGCCGCTGGCAAAGGGGTGGTGGAATACTGTGAGAACCTGTTTCGCGATTACCCTTACGGCCTGAAACTTCTGCGCGACCGCAATGCTGAAATGACGTTCCTTGTGCCTGCCAGCGCGCTTGACGACCCGGACCGGTACTTGAGCGACCGTGTGGTGGAGTTTTACCGGCAGGCCGAGAGCCGTTGACCAGGCATCTTCAAGCCCATAGCAAATGCCTGGAAACGATATGGACTGCCATGTTGAGCAAAAAAGTTGATTACCCGGCTCCGATCCGTGAGCTCGTCCAGCAATTGCGGCGGATGCCGGGGATCGGCCCGCGCAGTGCCGAGCGCATCGCGTTATGGATGGTGCAGACCCCTGATGCGCGCCCTCAGGAAGTGGCTGCGGCGATCGCGCAAACCGCCGCCCGGGTGCGGGCGTGTGTGCGGTGCGGTTTTTTTGCTGAACAAGAGCTCTGCCAGATCTGTGCCGATCCCGGGCGGGATCAGCAGGCGATTTGCGTGGTCGAGCGTGCGACCGACATCCTGTTTCTGGAGAGAACCGGTGCCTTCAACGGCCTGTACCATACGCTGGGCGGCAGGCTTTCTCCCCTCGACCGGATCGGCCCGGAGGACTTGACGTTCAATGCCTTGTTGAGCCGTGTCCGCCAGGATCACCCGCAGGAGGTCATCCTGGCGCTCGGGGCCGATGTGGAAGGGGAGGCCACGGCCAGTTACGCGGCTGATTTGCTGGCCACAGAAGGGGTGAAAGTTTCCCGGTTGGCGCAGGGCATGCCGGCCGGCTTGGGCCTGGAAAACGCCGATGACCTGACGATTGCACGTGCTTTCCGCGGCCGGACCGCCTTTGCAAATTGAGCCGCCGCTCCGGGCAGCCAGTCAGTTGCCCCCGGTTCCATTTGGGGCCACGTTGCGGACTCCATGAATTCAACGCGAGAGCGCATCCTGGTCGCGATGTCGGGAGGCGTGGACAGCAGCGTGGCCGCCCTGCGCCTCCGCCAGAGTGGAGCGGTCGTGGAAGGCGCCTACATGAAAAGCTGGATCAACGAGGAGAATGTCCTCGGCGATTGCCCCTGGCAGCAGGATGTGGCGGATGCCCGGGCCGTGGCGGAAACCCTGGGGATTCCCTTTCAGGTCTTTAATCTGACGCGCGACTACCGGGCCCGCGTGGTCGACTACCTTCTGCACGGGTACCAGAGCGGTCTCACCCCGAACCCGGATGTGATGTGCAACCGGGAAATGAAGTTCGGAGTTTTCCTGGAAATGGCGCAGCAGCGAGGGTTTACCGCGGTAGCGACAGGACATTACGCCCGGCGTGCACCTCTGCGGGACGGTACCTGGGACCTTTTTGAAGGAATGGACAAGGGCAAGGACCAGTCCTACTTCCTTGCCCTGTTGCGTCAGGATCAGGTGGCGGCTGCCCGTTTCCCGGTGGGCGAACTGCAGAAGGGCGAGGTGCGGGCGCTCGCGGCTGATTACCGCCTTTCCACCGCGGCCAAGAAGGACAGTCAAGGCATCTGTTTTATCGGGGATGTGAAGATGTCGGATTTCCTACGGAAGTTTGTTCCTGACCGGCCTGGATTGATCAAGGATCGGGGTGGCCGCGTTCTTGGCCAGCACCACGGCCTGCACCTTTACACGCTTGGCCAAAGGCGCGGGTTGCGGGTCCCGTCCAACACCGCCCATGAAGCTTACGTTGTGGTAGAGAAACGTGTGGCCGATAATGAGCTCGTGGTGGCGTTTGATCAACCGGGAACAGAAGGCCTTTACGCGCGGTCCTGCCAAATCGCCTCGCTTTCGTTCACAAACAAACCGCTGGATTCCACCGTCGAGATCGAGGCCAAACCGCGTTACCGCGCCAGGCGGGCAGTGGTCCGTTTCGAGCCACTGCCGGGTGACCGGGCCAAGTTGGAATTTGTGGAACCACAGCGTGCCTTAACGCCGGGCCAGATCTGCGCGTTGTACGATGGGGAAAAACTGCTTGGAGGTGGCGTGTTCGAAGTGATTCATGGATAAGCCACCGGGGTTTACACAAGTGTGCCGCGATTACTTGGGGTGTTGATCCAGGGCTAAAGCATGGTAGAACGCCTCCGGCTTCGCGATTTTCGCTGTTTTTCTCGGTTGGAAACGGATTTTCACCCGAGCATGACGTGCATCATCGGCCAGAATGCCGTCGGTAAAACCTCGCTGCTCGAGGCCGTGGCCGTCTTGCTGCGCCTTCAATCGCCGCGGACCGGCAGTTTGCAAACCGCACTTCGGACCGGCGCAAAAGGCATGGTTGTCGACGGGTTCGTGAACCGTCGTCACCTCCAGTTCTATTACAGCCCAAGCCGGCGGAAGTTGGCGCTGGACAGCGTGGAGCAACGCTCCTCGGCGGATTACCTCGGCGTTGCCCGCGTCGTTTACGCCGCGAATTCTGACATCGACCTGATCCGTGGGCCGGCCGAACTGAGGCGACGGTTCCTCGACTTTGTGGGAAGCCAGTTGCCGGCCAATTACCGTGAAATTCTCCGTGCTTACGAAAAAGCTCTTCGCTCCCGCAACGCTTACCTGAAAATGTACCCGGCGCGCCCTCGTGAAGTCCAGGCCTACACGAAGGTCCTGCTCAAGTTCGGCCATCAGCTTAGTGCGCTCCGGGCTTTTCTGGTGGAGCGCCTCGAGCCGGAGGTGCTGCAAGCCTTCAGCGCGATCAGCGATCGGGGCGAAATGGTTTGCCTGCGGTACCAGCAGGGGGCAACCACGGATTTTGAAGGGGCGTTGGCGGCGAGTGCCGACGAAGAAAGCCGCCTGCGCACCACCGTCGTCGGGCCGCACCGGGACGATGTGCACATCCTCCTGCACAATCAACCGGCCGACCTGTTTGCATCCGAGGGGCAACAACGTGCGCTGGCGATTGCCCTCAAACTCGCACAAGCCCGATTGCTGGCGGCAGAGTTTTCCGAACCTCCGCTGTTGTTATTGGACGATGTCTTCGGAGAACTTGATGGAACCGGGCGAAACCGCCTTTTAAGGCAGCTTCCCGCCGATTCGCAGCGCATCGTAACCACGACAACACTGGACTGGCTCTCTGAGGTGCCCGAAGGTCAGGTTTACCAGATGCAACGTGAGGGGACGTCGCAGCAACCGCAGCTTACCATCTGGACCCCCTGACCGCCCTGCCCAGGCGGAACAAAACTAACTGCCCCGCGGTTCGCTGCGCAATTCCTCCCGGGCTTGCACCCAATCGCCGGTTTCGTCTCCCGGCAATCCCGCGCTCTTCCGGCGTTCCGAAATAAAATAAGCGCGCAATTGAATCTGCTCAACCGTCGGTTCTTCGGCCGGCGCACCCTTGCCCAACGCGGCCGGCTTGGCCGAGGGGGCCTCCAGCCCGCGACGGGTGACCCGTTTGCGCGGGGCGGTTGGGCTCTCGGCAACATCAGGTCGGATCACGTCAGTTCCCTCGGCCGCAGCTTTGAGATCCACTTCCTTCGTTGGCTTCAGGTTGGTCTTCGTAGCTTTTCGAACGCTCCGCTTTTCAGCCGTCCCCTTTTTGACTTTTTTGTCTGCGTCCATGAATAAATCAGTGTTGTGCTACAAGAATTCTGGGAAATCTTAATGCGATTCCGTCCGCAGTAAACAAAAAATCGATTCACCCGTTTCTGCTCCGGCAAGGTCTGAAAATGCCGGCTTTTTCAGAAATGGTTGCCGCCGGTCGGAGGACGACGACATTGCCGGATCCGTGTTTAAGAATTTTTTTGTGCCTTCCCCGGATGCGGTCCGGGTGAAGATCTGCGGGGTTACCACGGCCGGCGACGCGGCAGCGGTGGCGGCCGCCGGCGCTGATGCCATCGGTCTGGTGTTCTACCCGCCGTCAAAGCGGTTCGTCCGACTGCCTGCGGCCCTGACCTGGCTGCGTGATTGCCCGCCCGGATTGGCCCGAGTGGCCCTGCTGGTAAACGCGCCTTTGGAGGAAGCCGAAGCAGTTCTCGGGACCGGCGAAATCGATGCGGTGCAGCTGCACGGGGACGAGACGCTGTCTTATTGCGCGCGGCTGTCTAAGCTGGGCAAACCGGTGATCAAGGCCTTGCGGGTTCGCGATCGCACTGTGCTCACCCAGGTCAGCAACCATCCTTCGGTGGCTTTTCTCCTCGATGCCTACACTCCGGGTGCGTATGGCGGCAGCGGCCTCACCTTCGACTGGCGTTGGCTGGCTGAGCTCCGCGTGCCCTTTATTTTGTCCGGAGGCCTCACGCCGGAAAACGTTCACACCGCGGTGCGTACGGGCCGGCCATTTGCGGTCGACGTGTCCAGTGGCGTGGAAAGCAGCCCGGGAAAAAAGGATCCTGACCTCGTGGCGCGCTTCGTGGCTCAAGCCAGGTTGGCACGGAGCCGGCAGGGAAGTTAAGGAATTGCGTTTGGAGCGGCCGGAGCCCGTCTGCCGCCCGGAACGGAAAACAGCAAACCCGTTCAGTTGCGGATCTTCTTCTGGACGGGATCCCTACGAGCCGGAGCTTTTAACTTCAGGATTCCTGTAAAGAAATAGAGTTGTAGGTATTTTTCGTAAATTTGTAGCTTCCCTTTGTTAAAATCGTCCCGTTCTCCGCGGAACACCGTTAAAAACGTTTGATAGAGTGTCCTATGGACATTTCCTCTGACCGCTCCTTTTTGGAACATGTCGAAGACAAGGTTCCTTACGGCTCCAAGGCGATTGGGGCTTCCCGGCAACAGTGCCCGCAAAAGAAGGACGCATTGTCAGCCCCAGACGCCTTTGCGCCGGTCGTTGCGTTGCACCAAATCGAGGCTAAGGCCCAGGACGCCTTTGAAACCGTTGCCCGTTTGTGCCTCGAAAACGCTTCGCTGCCCAACGCGCATAAGGCAGAGCGGTGGGAGTCATTGGAGTGTGCGTACCTGGCGGTGCTGGCAGCCGCCGCCAAGTTGTCGGGCACGGTGGCACGGCTGATCGAGCAATCGAGGGAACAGGGGTCGCGCTACGCGGGGAGATCGGGCCAGACGATCCCAGAACAGACGCACAAGGGAGGCCAGTTTGAACGTTAAGCAGCTTCTGCCTGGGCTTGCGGCGATTTCCGTTTTCCCGGGAGTGGCAAGGAAGAAAACTCAAGCCGGGCGTGTTCCTGGGTTGCGTAGGCAAGAAAATTTTTAGAGTGGCGAGAGCAGAGGGGAACTCGCATCACCGATCCGCAAATTCGAATTTGCTGCCGGTCCGGATTGTCACGTTATCCGTTCGTAAGGTTAAAAGCGTTTGATCAATTGTTTTATGGATGTTTTCCCCCGGAGCAGGTGAAGGCACGGTTCAACGTCAGATTGCCTTTATAGGCCTGAGACGATGCCTCTTTTCTCGGTCATCATACCGACCTACAACCGTAAGCATTTCCTGCGGCGGGCGCTGAGGTCGGTCATGCGTCAATCCTGCCAGGACTTCGAGGTCATTGTAGTCGATGACGGGTCAACAGACGGCACCGAGGCGATGGTTGCTGGCTTTCCTCGCGTGGTTTACCTGCGGCAACAGAACCGGGGGCCAGGCGCCGCCCGGAACCTCGGCTGGGAGCGAGCCACAGGGGATTACCTGGCGTTTCTGGACAGCGACGATCTTTGGTTTCCTTGGACGCTCGCAACCTTCGCCCGCTGCCTTAAGGCACACCATCGACCTGCTTTTGTGAGCGGCCACTATTTTCCCTTTTACGATGAGAAAAGGGTTCGAGAGGTAAAAGAAGAAGCCTTTGACTCGAAATATTACCGCGATTACTTCGCCTCGGCGTCCGCTCACACGTGGGTGGGGGCAGGCGGGATGCTGGTCCGTTGCGACTGCCGAGCCCGCTTTCCAACCTCGCTCCATGTAGCGGAGGACCTGTACCTGATCATGCAGCTTGGGATAGAGGATGGATTCGTTTCGATCCAAAACCCTTGCACGTTCGCTTACCGTTACCATGGAAACAACGCGATCGTGGACGCGGAGCGAACCTTCAGCGGCTTGCGGGAACTGGTTCGGGCAGAAAAGGCGGGCAAATTCCCCGGTGGCAGGCACCGGGGCCGAGAGCGTCGCATGCTGCTCGCCCGACCTGCCAGGCAAGTGGGTTTACGTGCGGTCGAACAGGCACAATACCGCAAGGCTGCCCGCATCTACCTAGAGACCTTCTGGTGGCAGGTGGAGTCGGGCCGCTGGCGTTTTCTGCTCGGCCTGCCGGCTCTGGCGATCGCAGGCTTGCCCAGGGCCTTCCGCCATGCGTGGCGGAACGAGCCAGCAACAACTTACTCGAATCCGGAAAACTTCGCGACCTTGGAGGTGACTCCACAGGAAGCGGCCCGCCGTGCGGGCATCATGTCCGCTGATTCAGACGAGCCTTAGCCAACGGCTCTTGGGGCGCAGGACAGCCATCCCTGGACGGAAGAAAGGAAATTCTTCTGGCTCCACGCATGCAACCGCCGAGTACGGTAAAACCGTAAAACCACGGTGACATTTGAACCCTGCAGCCGTTCTTGTGCGTTGTGGCGGGTAAAGCCAAGCCGACCACACGGGCTCCTCAAGACCTGAGTAGCGAATGGTTCTTTTGTTTTGAGACGATATTATATATTGCAGAAGGTATGGTGTGTCCCTCTGGTGGTACGTTAAAATGCCGGTTTTGCGTCGATAAAGAGGGTTGCTGGCGGGGATGCGTTCGTTTGTTGCCGGGTCTGGATGCCTTAAATGGCGCAGGGTCGCCGTAAGATCCATGCTTAATCGCAACTTTCATCAATGTCGGTTGCCTCCGGCTACGGTCTTGCTTGTTAACGGGGATGACGACCTGGTGCACCGGATGGAAGAATGCCTCACGGTTGCGGGCCTGACGTGCGTTACCGCGACTACGGGGGAAGCCGCGTTGAACTGGCTAAGCCGGAACCTCCCGGACTTGATGCTGATTACCCCGCAGCTGCCCGATATGGCGGGCCAGGATCTGATCGGGCGCCACCAGAAAACCGGGCTACGGGTTCCGTTCATTGTCCTGACCGACTATGACGACCCCCGGAGCCGGTTCGAGATGAGGGGGCGGGGTGCACTTGACTGGCTGGTTAAAGATGCGCACTGGCTCGAGCTGTTGCCGTGGCGCCTGGGACGCGTTTTGAACCGGCTCGACCTTCAAAAACAGCTTCTCCGGGCAGGTGCGGTCTTGCGTTCCAGCGCCCATCGGCTCTGGCCGGCCCGGCAACTTAGCCTGGTCGAGGAAGCCCTCCGTGAAAGCGAGACGCGTTTTCATACCCTGGCGGACCTTGTTCCTGACCTCCTCTGGATGGGCAATCCCCATGGGTCGCTTGAGTGGTGCAACCAGCGGTGGAGCGAGTACACTGGCCAGAGCTTGATCGAGGCAAAGGGCTCGGGCTGGGTATCCGTCATCCACTTCGCCGACGTCCCGCGCACGCGGGCGGCTTGGGGGTACACGATCCAGGCCGGCGAGCCGCTCCGGCTAGAGTGCCGCATCCATGGGTCGGATGGGCAGCACCGATGGTTCCTGGTCCAGGCGCGGCCCATGCACGATGCGGGCGGCCGCATTGTGCAGTGGTTCACCACGGCCACCGACATTGATGACCTGAAGCGAGCTGAGGCCGAGTTGCAGCGGCGAGAGGAACGGTTCCGTTCGCTCATTGAAAATGCGTCCGACCTAATCACCGTAATCAACCCAGGGGGAGTGATTCACTTTCAGAGCCCGTCGGCCGAGCGTTTGCTGGGCCACCTGTCAACGGACCTTCTGGGGCGGAGTGTCTTTGAATTCGTGCATCCTGAGGACGTGACGCGCGTCGGGGAATGGATTCAGCAGGCGCAATCCGCGCTGGTTCCCATCGAGTTCCGCATCCGGCACCGTGACGGCGTTTGGCTCGTGCTGCAGTCAGTGGGCCGGACGATGCTGGCCGACGACGGCGAACATTTGCTGGTGGTGAACTCGCGTGACGTGACCAGCCAAAAGCAGTTGGAAGCCCAGTTGCGCCAAGCGCAAAAGCTGGAAGCGATTGGTCGCCTGGCCGGCGGGGTAGCCCATGACTTTAATAACCTGCTCTCCGTCATTTTCGGCCACAGCGCCCTGCTCACGAGGGCACCGTCGCTGGAAGATTCTCAGCGGGCGTCCCTGGCGGAAATCCGCCGCGCCGCCGAAAGGGCCGCCTCCCTGACCCGGCAGTTGCTGGCGTTCAGCCGGCAACAGCTTTTGGAGCCCAAGGTGCTGGACTTGAACATCGTGGTCGCCGAGGCGGAAAACCTCCTGCGACGGTTGATCGGCGAGGATGTGCGTTTGGTGACCGTCCTCCAGCCCGGGTTACGTCCGGTGAGGGTTGATCCGAGCCAGATTGATCAGGTGATCCTGAACCTTGCCGTGAACGCCCGTGACGCCATGCCGCGGGGCGGGACCTTAACGTTGGCAACGCGGGACGTAGAAGCAGTGGCCGCCGGCGCATCGGCCCGATCTGGACCGCACGTCCTGCTGCAGATCACCGATACGGGCAGCGGCATGACGTCGGAGGTGCAGGCGCGCATTTTCGACCCCTTTTTTACCACCAAAGGCGAGGGCAAAGGTACGGGGCTTGGGCTTGCCGTCGTCCACGGCATTGTCGAACAGAGTGGAGGGCAGATCGACGTTTCCAGTGTGCCCGGCGCGGGCACGACGTTCAAAATATACCTGCCGACGGCGGAAGGGGCGTTGGAACCTCCGGCGGAAAACGTGGTTCGCAACCCGGTGCAGGGAATCGAAACCATCCTCCTGGCCGAAGATGAGGACGCTGTCCGCCAGATCACCAGCCGGATTCTAGAGGTTTTCGGCTACCGGGTGCTGGAGGCTTCCAGCGGCGAAGAGGCCATTCGCCTCGCGGAGAACAGCAAGGAGAAAATCCACCTGTTACTCACGGACGTGGTGATGCCGAGCATGAGCGGGCGCGAACTTGCCGATGCCTTGCGTGCGCGCGACCCGGACTTGAAAGTTCTCTTCCAGAGCGGATACACGGACGATGCAGTGGTTCGCCACGGCGTGGTGCAAGCCGAGGTGGCTTTCTTGCATAAACCTTTCACGCCGGACGCCCTGGCGCAAAAAATTCGGGACGTTTTGGATCGTCCCTAGGCGAGCGGGCCTCGCCAACTGCCCTGGGCTCATGCCGGGACAGGCTTCTGATTACCAAGTACAACTGCTGGGTACCTTCAGGTTTTTCGGTGAACCATCACGGCGCACCTGACCGGTTCGCCCGGGCCCAATTTATACTGCCAGTTTGTACGTCCATAGACCGTCCGGACGCGAAAACGCTGTAAGTGGTCGCAGTTGCCGGGGCTGCGCTCGCGGGTTTCGCCGCGGGGGGGCAACAGGCCGAAGCCTTAACCGTGTTTCCCCCTCACCATGCACCATTCGGAATTGCAGTGGATCGATTACGTCATTATGGTGGCCTACTTCGGGTTCGTCCTGGGGATTGGCTTCGCCCTGAAGCGTTTCATGCGCACCAGTTCGGAGTTTCTGTCGGCCGGGCGCTCCATCCCAGCCTGGGTTGCCGGGCTTGCCTTCCTCTCTGCCAATCTCGGGGCGCAGGAGGTAATCGGAATGGCGGCTTCCGGGGCTAAGTACGGCATTGTCACAAGCCATTTTTACTGGATCGGGGCAATTCCTGCCATGGTGTTCATGGGCGTCTTCATGATGCCGTTCTACTACGGCTCTAAGGCTCGGTCGGTTCCGGATTACCTGTCGCTCCGGTTTGATGAAAAGACGCGCGGCTTGAGCGCGATCACGTTTGCTTTCATGACGGTGATGTCTTCCGGCATCTCAATGTACGCCATGGCGTTGTTGCTTGAGACTTTGCACATCTTTGACGCGCCGTTTCGCATGATGGGACTCCCGCAAAGCTGGGTTTTTCATGTCAGCATCATCCTCTCCGCTCTCATCGTGCTCGCCTACATTTTCCTCGGCGGGTTGAGCAGCGCCATTTACAATGAAGTCCTGCAGTTTTTCCTGATTGTGGCCGGTTTCGCACCGCTGGTGTTTCTGGGCCTCAAAAACGTCGGCGGCTGGTCTGGAATAAAGGAACGTCTGCCTGCGGCTTACGTTCATTCGTGGGCAGGAATGAACAGCCCGCACAACAATCCGCTCGGGCTCGAATGGCTCAGCCTGATCATGGGCCTGGGCTTTGTGGTCTCTTTTGGCTACTGGTGCACGGACTTTCTGGTTGTGCAGCGCGCCATGGCAGCCGATTCCATGAGCGCGGCACGGCGCACCCCTTTGATCGCGGCCGTTCCCAAGATGATGTTTCCATTTCTGGTGATTCTGCCGGGACTGATTGCCCTCGCGCTCAGCACGCCGACTCCTGCCGCCCAGGGCACCGCACCAGCAAAAGAGGGCGTTGCCCCGGCCGCTGTGGCCGACTCGGCATCCGCTCCTACGGCGGTGCTCCTTCCTCCCCAGAAAAACGCGAAAACCGGGGACGTGGTTAAGGACAAAGATGGCCACGTCGTGTTGGACTACAACCTGGTTATTCCTAACATGCTGTTGCACTATTTTCCCAGCGGCATGCTCGGGGTGGGCCTGACCGCGCTCTTGGCTAGTTTCATGTCCGGCATGGCCGGAAACGTCACCGCCTTCAACACAGTTTGGACCTACGACATCTACCAAGCTTACATCCGGAAGCGGGAAAGCGATGAGCACTACCTGCGCATGGCGCATTTTGCAACGGTCGGGGGCATCGTTTTGTCAATCGCAGCCGCCTACCTGGCCTCAGCCTTTAATAACATCATGGACGTGTTGCAACTCGTGTTCGCGTTTGTGAACGCGCCACTGCTGGCGACGTTTTTGCTGGGCATGTTCTGGAAACGCACCACAGGGCATGGTGCCTTTTTTGGATTGTTGATCGGCACGGTGGCAGCGGCCCTTCACCACGGCTTGACGCTGCCGGCGGAGAGTGTGCCCGGACTGAAGGGCGGTTGGATTCTTGTCTTGAACCGTTACTCGAGTGAAATGGCACAGAATTTCTGGACGGCCATCTGGTCGTGGACCACCTGCTTCGTCGTAACCATCATCATCAGCCTCCTCACCAAACCGCACCGGGATGAGGAGCTTAAGGGATTGGTTTACGGCCTGACCGAAAAAGATGTTGAAACCGGTTCCTGGTACACGCGGCCGGTTCCAGTGGGTCTCGTCGTCCTCGCAGCGGTTTTCATTCTGAACATCATCTTTTTCTAAGAAGGCACCGCTGGATTAAGCCGTCTGTCAGCCCGGCAGCATTCGGATGCCTCAGCGATTTTCGTAGGGAGGTCCGAATATGCTTAGCCCGAAACCAATAAGTATTTCGCGTATTGCCTTTGCAGGCTAGGAGCACGAAGCCAGGCGGCTGCGTAAACACCTTGGGGGTACAGGTTCAACCACGCACCTTGTCCTCCCTTCCCTTCGCGAACACCCCCGTCTATGTTTTACGTCGAACCGCTCTCGAGACTCCCCTTCTGCTCGCCCAGCCGGGGTTCCTTTTCTCCCGGCACCACCCTCAAACGGGTCAGCCGATGCATGCTGGCAGCCCTCCTGCTGCCCGGCAGTACGGCGTTTGCCGACAATGGCGTCGATCCTTACTCCAGCGCAGGACTACACTCCATCACCTACGATCATTATTCGCTCATTATTGACGGGAAACGCACCTTTATCTACAGCGGCGAATACCACCCCTTCCGGTTGCCCAGCCCCGACCTCTGGCGTGACGTCTTCGAGAAAATGAAAGCGGCAGGATTTAACGCCGTATCGACTTACTTCGATTGGGACTTTCATTCGCCGGCCCGCGGCGTTTACGATTTCACCGGCATCCGCGATCTGGACAGGTTTCTTGATGAAGCGGCGGCGTCCGGCATTTATGTCATCGTGAGGCCAGGGCCCTACATCAACGCCGAGACCGATGCGGGCGGATTTCCTGGATGGCTCACCACGATCAAAGGTTTGGCTCGGAGCACGGCTCCAGATTACCTGGCCGCCTCGGATGAATGGCTCAGCCACGTCGATCCAATTATCGCGCGGCATCAGTACACCAACGGCCAGGGTTCCGTTATCGCGTACCAGATTGAGAACGAATACTACGTTAACACCTCCGAGGGCCGTGCCTACATGCAGCACCTGGAGAACAAGGCGCGGGCGGACAAAATCAATGTCCCGTTCACGGGTAACCATAACAATAACTTTGTGACTGGTCTCGGGGCTACCGACATCGTGGGTTTTGAC
>DASWVC010000287.1:0-1999 GCA_036401335.1 Chthoniobacterales bacterium | reverse complement strand
CGGTCGGTGGACCTTGCACTGCCTTCTGAATCAGGTGTTTCGTTCACGGTAAGGGCATGAACCTCAGCAAGCATTGAGCCATGAACCGCGGTCCGATTGCAAAAACCAATATTACCGCCGGGATCGCCCCTGCCTGCCTTTCGCAGGGGTTTTGGCAAGCCTGCGTTGAACGCGCATCCGGTGTTGCCTTTCAGGCAACGTGGGCAGTCTTGTGCGGCACAGTGGCGCAAGGCGCCGGGCCGACGGGAGGGATCCGACGAGCACTCAGGCCGGAGAAGCGTTTTTAATTGTATTGGAGTACCTGAAGAATATAGTACCTTTGTTTACCGTGCCTTTTCAAACTCGGAACCTGGTTGGGCGTGCCGGTCGAAAAGACGGCCGCGGCGTTACTCCTGGATCGCGGGAAACATCGCGAGGGTGTAAGCCAAATTCTTCCGGCTAACCGCCATGCCCCGACCCCTTCAGATTCTTCTGGTGGAAGACAGTCCTTCAGACCGCTACCTGGCGTTGGACGCGCTCGCGCAGGCAAACATCCCGAACAACGTTCATGTGGTGAGAGACGGCGTTGAAGCGCTCGATTTCGTCCGGCGACTGGGCCATTACGCACAAGCCCCCCGGCCGGACCTTATCCTGCTGGACCTTAACCTGCCCCGAAAAAATGGACGCGACGTCCTGGCCGAGCTCAAAGCCGATCGCAACCTCTCCACAATCCAGGTGATTGTGTTGGCTGCCCCCGGCGACGACGCCAACGCGCTCCTGGCTTACCCCCAGCATGCCGACAGCTACATTACCAAGCCGATCGATGTGCAGCAGTTCCGTACGGTGATCGAGGTGTTCAAGCATTTCTGGTCCGCGGTTGGAAAGCTTCCCCCGGAAGCGTCGGACGCCGCGGTTCCGGTGAAGTTGCCATCCGCCGAGGACCGGAAACCGGGGAATCCAAGTGAGTAGACGACCTCCGGCCATACCGTAGGTCAGGCTTCTGTGCCAAATTGACGCCCCGAATGCAAGCAGCCCTACTGGGCGTCCGTTAGATCCAGCCCCTTGCGGATTTCGGCGGCGAGCTGGCAGGCATCCCCTACCTTTACCATGTGGTCAAAATAGAGCTGCGGATGTTCACCGGTCTCCTGGTTGTAAAGGCAACCCTGGTACCAGCCCAAGTGGTTAAGCATGAGTTCGACCACCGGGTCGACGTCCTCGTTTTCCATCGAAAAATCGGCTACCACGGCAGCGGTTGATCCCCCCAAAGGCTTAAACTCGACATTCGTCGAAATGTTGGCCTGCGGATTGACCCGCACTCCGTCGATGGTCACCTGGTCTCGACGGTACACCCAAACGGTCACAACGCCTTCCTCGCCCACCGTCGCGCTGCCGTGCAGAATACCGCCCAGCCTTTGGGCATCAAGCGGCGTCGTTGGATTGGAGGGAGGGGCTTGTGGCAGCGGCGTGCCGGTCGCGTTGAGGGCGGCACGAACTGCCCTCGCGAGCACGAGCGGATCGCCGACTCCGCGGAAGTGAATAAACCAGACCTGCGGGTGCATCGGCACGTGCTGATGGAAGGCCTGGAAGGTCAGGCCGTTTTTGAGCAGGGCGGAGATGAAACGCTTTACCTCTGCCTCCTTCAACGGCAGGTCGCCGTTCAAAAACACCTGACCCTGAGACAAGGGCTGGAAAAAGACATCGCCATTGATTTCAAAGGCCGGGGTGAAGGCAAAAGCAGGGGTGAAAACCACGCCGAGCGGTCCCTGCACATCTCCAATGTCGGTGCGCGAGATGCTGAGGTCCAGCACACCGTTGGCGATGTCGCCTTGCACGCCAACGATGTGCTCGATTTCACTGACCGGTAATGGTTCTTGTGCTGAACCTGACTGCTTATCCTGTGCAACGGCCGCGCCAGGTGAGGTAAACAACAGGGCAGTGACCGAAGCCACCGCAGGAAGGCACGTTCTAAGAATAGTTTTCATACGCCTACTTCAACTTGATTGGGTTTCCTCCGAAAGCT
>DASWVC010000286.1:0-2510 GCA_036401335.1 Chthoniobacterales bacterium | reverse complement strand
CGCTGAGCCATCAGCCGTTTGGTAAAAAACGCCTCGAGCAAATGGGGAAGCTCCGGGAGAGGAGTCATCGGGCGACTCCTTTCCAGTGGGCTTCGACGCGCACGGTGGCCGCCGCTCGCAGTTCGGGGGTGCAACTCAGGTACCAATAGGTGGCGGCCACGTTGACGTGCCCTAGGTAGGGGGAGAGCGCGGGCAAGCGTGGATCGACCGGCTCGCCCGCCCGGTACCAGCGAAGGAGTGTTTCGACGGCAAAGCGATGGCGCAAATCGTGAATGCGTGGGCCGCTTTCTTCCGGGGTGCAGAGCCCCGCCTGGCGCCGCAGTTGCCGGAAGGCACCTCGCGCGTTGCCGTCGCTGAAGGGCGTGCCGCGATTCGAAACAAAAAAGTTGCCACAGGACCGCTTCGAGGAGCCCGACAGGAAGCGGTCGCGCCGTTGGGCGTAGGCCTCCAGCGCTTGGACCGTCGAGGGGTGAAGGGGAACCAACCGGGATTTTCCGAATTTCGTGTTCCGCACCGTCAGCACCCCGGTTTCCCAGTCGACCTCCTGTGCCTGCAAGTGAAGCGCTTCGCTGATGCGCAGGCCGCTTACGGCCAGCAAGCCGAACAAGGTGTAAAGGGTCCAGGGTCGCAAACCATGCACCCCGGACGGCGGCACCTGGCGAGCAAGCTCCAGCAACTGCACGATCTGGGCTTCCGAACAAAAACGGGGACGGGCGCGTTTGGCCGGGCAGCGCACCAGACCTGCCGGGGGCACCTCACTCTGGGGATCGAAGCCTTGCCAATAAAGCGCGAAAGCGCGCACGGCACCGAGCCGCTGCACCCACCAACCCGGATCCACGCCCTGGGGTAACGTGGCGAACTCCAACGCGAGTTGTGTCGTCACATGAGAAGCCTTCCGAGATTCCAGAAAAACGACGAACGCTCGCAGGTGGCGTTCGTCAACGACGAGCTTGAAGCCCAACCCGCGTCGCAACGCGAGGTAATCGGTGACGGCTTGGTGAAGGGTGCTCATGGCAACCCTCCCGGCCAGCGCATCGCCAAGGGCCGTAGCGTGGTCAGGTCGACCTTGGCGTAGAGGGCCGTCGTGCTGGCATCCTTGTGGCGCAGCACCTCACCGATCTCGTCCAGCGACGCCCCTTGGCGCAGCAGATCGGTCGCCAGTGTATGACGAAAGGTATGCGCGCCGAGGCAAACGCCGGTGACCCCGGCTTGGCGGAAGGCCGAGCGCGCCACGTGGCGGATGGCCATTGGGGTCAGACCCCCCACCGGGGCTCGATGGCGAACAAACACCTGGCGGCAGGCGCCGCGCGGGCGGCCTTGCTCCAGATAGGCCGCGAGTGCTTGGCCCACTTCGGTGGGCAGAGGCATGGCCGTCCATCGACCGCCTTTACGCGAACGAACGCGGATCAGCCCGCGGTCCCAGTCCAGATCCTCGAGGTGCAGGTCGGCCACTTCGCACGACCGCAGGCCAAGCCGTGCCAGGATGAGCACGATCGCATAATTGCGTTGGCGCTCCGGGGTGGTGCGATCACATCGGGCAATGACGGTGTCCACGCCTCCGGGAGGAAGGTGCTTGGGCAGGCCGGCCAACGACCAGCAAGCGATGCGGGGTACCGCCGCCGCCAGATCCGTGCAAACAAATCCACGATGCTGCAAAAAGCGAAAGAACGATCGCAGCGCCCCAATGGTGTACCGCGCGCTGGCCCGCCCCTGAGCCTGCACCTCACGCTGGATAAAGGTGACCACCCCCCCGGCATCCAGCAACGTTACGTCGGCGGTTCCCTCGCCAAACGTCGTCCGCAGGAACTCGCGGGCGGCGGTCGTGTACCCTGCCACCGTCGTCGGAGCGAAGCCTCGCTCATCGCTCAGGTAACGCTGGAAGGCGTCGCCAAGTTGTTGTGCGGGACTGCGCGGCCGTACTTTGGCCAACGCAATGCAACCTTCCTTTCGCAGCATCGCAAGCAGCCGAGCGAGCGTCGCTCGTTTGGCCTGTCGCCGCGAGTGTAGCCGGCGCATGTGATCCTGCAGAAAACGCTCGGTGAGCGTCTCATCGAGATCGGCTAAACCGTGGCCCTTGCGCGCGAGCCAATCATCAAACTCAGCCAGCAGGAGGTAATCCGGTCGCAAGGTGGTCGGTTGATAGCCACGCGCTTCAAGAAGTTGGAGGTAGTTGCGGATCTGCTCCTGCAAGGGCCCAATGCGCGGGCATTGGCCACGGGTCGTTAACGGGTTCATGAACCGAGCCTCCCTTGCCTCGGCCATGTCCGCGACCAACGACGAACGCCGGAGCGGTGACTATGCCGGGCGCACGCGGTCCATCCGCGAGGGGCAGGGTTGCTCAACCCGGCATAGTCCGCCACCCGGCATAAGCCGCTCTACCGCCAAAGCGTGATCTTGGCGCGCGACGCCGGCCTCACGATCAGCCGCGCGACGCTGGACGGGTGGGTGATGCAAGTCGGCGACCTGCTGCGGCCGATCGTCGGGGCGATGCGCCACGAGTTATTGAGCGG
>DASWVC010000285.1:0-5169 GCA_036401335.1 Chthoniobacterales bacterium | reverse complement strand
CCACCCGGTCCCCCACTCTGATTCCGTCCGCCCCTGCGCCGACCTCCACCACTTCGCCGGCCGGTTCGTGACCGGGAACGACAAGGCCGGTTTTAGCGGCCTCACTGGCAAGGACCGGTTTCCCATAATAAATGCTCATGTCGCTCCGACACAGTGCGGAGGCCCGCATTTTGATAAGGACCTCACCAAAGCCAGGCACCGGGTCCGGGCGATCAATTACCTCCACCTTTTTATTTCCAGGGAATAAAACAGCTTTCATAAATGGGTGGCCTCGTTTCATCTTTCGGTCTGCCCCAGCCGCTCGCGTATTTGTGGCGTGCCTTATCGGCTTTCGGGTGGGAGGTGTTCGTCGGCTGAGCAGATCGGCCCTTACCTGGCCCTACGAAACTTGCAACCACCTCCAGCACTGGGCATGTAAGACGCCTCGCTGCTCTCATGGATTTAACTCCATAAAACGTCGGGTTATGCTTTATTCACGAAGATGCCCGCCGTCACAATAAAGGAAGCGTTGCAAAAACTTCTTAGCTCGATGCTTCACGCAACAACGGCTCGCATCGGCGAGGTAGCTCCGGGGGGCGTCCGCGGTACTTCAGTCGATTATCGCCGGTCGCATCTGTTATGGGCGTATTTTATTGGGTCTTCCTCACCCTGAGCACATCAGGACGCAACTTGGCAGCCCTTAACGGACTGTCACGCCCGGTAATCCGTCGGTGGATTTAAGGTTGTGGGCGATTTTGTAATCGGCAAGCTTGTCTTCACCACTGCGCTGGTTGTGGGCGCGCAGCTGTTTCCGGTCGCGCTTAAATTCCATCTCGGGAACGCCGAACCCGCATGAATCCGAAATTCGGTCCAGGTGAATCCGGATAAAAGAGCGAATTCCTACCTCCGGATCAAACAGCGGAACCAACTTCTTGAAGTCGGGATGGGTTTTCTCGATCACTTCTCCCCGGCCGTGAAACCGCATGATTCGGGGCGGACCGTCGAACGCGCACATCATAATTACGATGCGACCGTTCTCCCGCAGGTGAGCAATTGTCTCCACCCCGCTGCCGATAAGGTCGAGGTACACAAGCCTCCTCTCGCCCGCCACGCGGATGGATCCACCGTCCTTTGGCGAGCAGTTGACGTGCCCGTCTTCCGCAAGCGGAGCGGTTGCGACAAAGAAAACTTTCTGTTTCGCGATCCAACGCTGGATCGACTCATCTATCAGTTCGTACTTTTTAGCCATGATTGTGGAGGCGGCTTATCTGGCCGGGCTGCCCGTTGTTCAACTACTCCCAACGTCAGGGCGCGCCTAAGGTAGCGTTGCGCGGCCGGTGCTCCGAGCGAAACGGGAAAGACCACCACGGTGCCAGCACCCATGATGTTGTTCCATTCAACACTGACCGGGGTGACGTCAAAAAGAAATTCGTTTCAGGCGAAAGCCTATTCCGGGATGCGACCGGCCAATGAGCGGACAAAAGGACACGGGGAACACACCCCGTTTACGGTTCCTCCGCCCCGCGACCTGCCGCGTCAGCGCTGCGACGCCCTTCGTGACCTCGGGCAGAGGTCCTCTCAGCACATGACAAAAAGCGAGGCGGCCGTGGAGCGGCAGGTGCAGGCGATTACCTCCGCCCACCTGCTTCCCGGTAACCTGCGTCCATGGGTGCCGTGTCCACGGCCAAGGACTCAGGCAAAGAGCTGCCTGAGGAATTGAACGCCTTCCTGGGCGAGTGCATCCGGGCTTGCCGCCAAGGGACGCCACAAAGCCACCGCCCGCGCGATTTCCTTGATGTCGCTGTTGAACGCCTCGATCACCACCGGCCCTTTGTACCCCGCGTCTTTGAGTGCGTCCCTCACGACCGTCCATTGCACGAGTCCGGTGCCGGGCGTTCCCCGGTCGTTCTCGCAGGTGTGAAAGTGGAAGATGCGGGGCCCGGCCTTCCGGATTGCGGCGCCCATGTCCTTCTCTTCAACGTTCATGTGGAACGTGTCCAGGAGCAGGCCGACATTCGGCCTGCCGATTCGGTCAACCAGCTCAAGGCCTTGCTCAACGGTGTTGATCAAATCCGTCTCGAACCGGTTCAAGGGTTCAATGGCCAGTTTAACGTTGCGTTCACCGGCGTAATCGGCTGCGATCTGAAGGCTTTCCGTCGCAAGGGTCCATTGTTTGGCCTTCTCGTCTTTGGAGAGCAACCTGGTTTTGCCAACTGCGGAATACATCGGGCCCGCAAAGACGGGAGCTCGCAGCGCCTGGGCGAAGTCGGTGCACGTTTTAATGTATTCTACCCCTTGCTTCCGGACCGCCGGGTCATCCGAACTCGCGTCGCGGTCAGGACCGAAAGCGCCACAAATGGTCGCTTCAACCCCGGCCGCTTCCAAGCTTGGAAGGATGGCTTTCGGATCGATGGTCTTGGGGTCCTCAACACAAATCTCAAGGATATCGAACCCCATGCTCCGAGCTTTTTCCGCCAAGTCCAGCGTGGCGCTGGAAAAGGGGGAAACCCAGATGAAAGTGCTTGCGCCAATTTTCATTTTATACCTATGCCGGATCACGGGATCCGTTTCTTGATCGCCTTTAACTTGTACGTCTCTTAGCGGTTCCAACGCTGAATGGCCAGGTTGATTCCCCCTTACCTGTAGTGCCATTGCGCCGGCACGCCGTTACCCGGGTCACGAAAAAGACCCGTCGTGGCCTCACTTCCGCGACCTCGCCACGGTCACCGCCAGCAAAATGATTATCCCACGGGCAATGAGCTGCTGGCTAAACTCAAGACCCATCAGAATAAGACCGTTGTTGATCAAACCGATCATGAGCGCGCCCATGATGGATCCGAGCACCGAACCGAAACCTCCAAACAAACTTGTGCCCCCAAGCACAGCCGCGGCGATCACCGAGAGTTCATCACCGTCCCCAAGTTGGAAACGGCCGGAACGCAAACGTCCGGCGTACAGCATCCCGGCGAAAGCCGCCGTGAGACTGGAGATAATCAGCACCTGCATTTTGATGTCATGCGTCTTGATGCCGGTAAACCTGGAGGCCGTCTCACTTCCACCCGTCGCCAGCGTCTTCCGTCCAAAGCTGGTTTTACGCAAAGCAATGTGGCCCGCCACGGCCGCGATCAGCGCCCAGATTAACAGTACCGGCACCGGACCAACATTTCCGGATCCGAAGGTGAAAAAGTAAGTTTTGTCGAGAATGGGTATCGCAGCGGTCTTGCTAACCCACATGGCGGTTCCCCTGGCTATTCCCATCATGGCGAGGGTTACCAAAAAGGAAGGAATGCCCACCCTGGTTGTCAGCAACCCGTTGATCAAGCCGATGATGATCCCGGTGAGAAGCCCCCCGCAGATACCTCCAATCAGACCAAATCTCGCAATGGCAAAGGCCGCGGTCACGGAGGTCAGTCCCGCGACCGCCCCGATGGACAAGTCGATTTCGCCTGCGGACAACACAAACGTCATGCCCACGGCCATGATCGCGATCATGGCGGTCTGGCGAACGATGTTCAGCAGGTTATTCGGGTCAAGAAAGCCTTGTTCATTTAGGGTTGCCGAAAAGAAGATGAAAATGATCACGAATCCCGCATAAATGACGTACTGCCGCCAGTCCTCTTTCAGGCGGCTGGCAAGGGTGTCGGGTCTCGCTTTGGCAGCTTCCAATGCTGTACTCATGCATTCACCTTCTGGATTGCCACCTGCAGGCCGTTCTCCATCAAACTGATTCTATGGGCGGTGTCGGTTGAATTAGCAGCCCAGCTTTCAATCTCTTCTGAACTTATCTCTCCAACGATCCGGCCCCCTGCCATAAGTAAAATCCGATCACTCAGCGCGAGAAGCTCGGCGGGTTCGGACGATATGACCAGGACGCCTCTGCCGCGGTCGGCGAATTCACGCACGATCGCCACGATCTCCGTTTTACTTCCAATATCCACACCCGCCGTCGGTTCGTCCAAAATCAGCAGCAGCGGGTCCGTTGCCAGCCATTTCGCCAACACGACCTTTTGGGCGTTGCCGCCCGAGAGTGTACGCACTGCTTTCTGCGGGGAGGCCGTCTTGACCCGCAGTTGCGCGATGTACCGTTCTACAACGGCTTTCTCTTTGGCGGCGTCCACAAACCCAAGGCGAGAATTTCGGTCGATCAACGGCAAAGTCATGTTGTCAGCGACGCTGTGCTGGAGCACTAAACCCTGCGTGAGACGATCTTCCGGAATCATTGCAATACCCGCTTTAATGGCGTCCGGCGACGTGCTGATCTTTACGACTTTCTCTTTGAGGCGGATTTCACCGGCCGTGATCGGTTGGAGTCCAAAGACCGACTTTGCCAGCGAGGTCCGTCCGCTTCCCATCAAGCCCGCAATCCCCACGATCTCGCCTGCACGAACCGTCAGGCTGGCCTCAGTTGGACGGGGCTTGGCCGTAAGGTTCACACAGCGTAAAACCTCCGCCCCCGGCTTGGTTGTCCGCGGCCGTCGCTCGAACGCGCCTACCCGCCGCCCGACGATCTCCTCGACGATGGCATCAAGCGTGGTTTCGGGGACGGCTTTCGTCATGACGTTCCGCCCATTGCGGATAACCGTCACCCGATCCGCAATCCGTCGGATCTCCTCCATGCGGTGCGAAACATAGATGATTGAGGCATGGGATTGCTTCAGCCGGTCGAGAAATCCAAACAGGTGATCGATTTCGGTCGAACTCAGGGTCGACGTCGGCTCATCCATGATGAGCACGCTTGCCTGTTGGGAAAGGGCTTTCGCAATCTCGGTAAGCTGCCGTTGGCCGGCACTGAGGCCGTCCACCCGCCGTCGCGGGTCGAGGTCAACCCCGATCTTTTCGAGGAGCACGCGTGCTTCTTTTAAGGCGGCACGGTCGTTCAGCATGCCTGCCACACCCTTCGGCTCGCGCGTTAAAAAAATGTTTTGCGCAACGGTCAGGGAGGGAATCAGACTCATCTCCTGAAAGATCATGGCAATGCCCAACCGGCGCGCCGCCTCCGGATTATGTTCTTCGAGCTTGGATCCGTTGATCCAGATCTCGCCCTTGTCCGGTTTGTGCACTCCAGAGAGCATTTTGAGCACCGTCGATTTCCCGGCTCCATTTCCACCCAGAAGCGCGTGGATTTCGCCTTTTCGCACAGAAAAATCGACGTGATCCAACGCAGCCACGCCACCAAATGCCTTGCCGATC
>DASWVC010000284.1:0-4145 GCA_036401335.1 Chthoniobacterales bacterium | reverse complement strand
GCAGGCACGATCCTTTTTTTCTGCCGCCGGGTGCGGAAGCATTCCGTCGGGATGTGCCGGAGGCCGAAGTCCGTTTCTACGACACCGGCCATTTCGCGCTGGAAACCCACCACGAGCAACTGGCCGCCGACATCGCGACCTTTCTCCAGCGCGTCTTGCCCCAGCGCTTAACCGTCAATGCCCGCGTCGATGAATAAACCGGCTCCCCGGGAGCAGCCCGCCATGCAGAAGTTCGGCGACCTTGCTTTCACTCCGAGCGTGCGTGGCGTGCAGGAGCGGCGGGGCTCACGCGCCGCCCAAGCCCGCACGGAAGGCGTCGAACGCCGGGTGCATTTGGGCGCGGAAGAACTGGCGTTCATCGGCGCACGCGACAGCTTTTACCTGGCCACGGTCGGAGAAAATGGCTGGCCCTACGCACAACATCGCGGCTGCCCCGCCGGCTTCCTGCGGCATCCTGGCAACAACCGACTCGGCTTTGCCGCCCTGGGCGGCAACCGCCAGTTCATCAGCACGGGCAACATCGAGGCCACCGGCAAAGCCTGCCTGTTCCTGATGGATTATCCCAACCGCTACCGTCTCAAACTTTGGGTGGAGGCCTCCGTCACCGAGGACCCTGACGAACTTGCGCGCCTGCGTCCATCCGACGACCTGCCGAACTTGCTTATCCAGCGCGGCTTTCTCCTGCGGGTGCTGGCCTTTGACTGGAATTGCTCTCAGTACATCACGCCGCGCTCTTCGGGCGAGGAATAGGCTCAACTCCAAAGACCCTAAGCAGCAGGACGCGGAGATTACGCTGAAAGCGGCCGGCAGCGAGACGGCCGCGTCGGCCCGTCCCGATTACCCCGATGCCCTCTACGCGCGCTTGTGCGAGCGATGCATTTGCTTTCTGCTGTCCACGCTTCCAGGCTTACCCGGTCGTCCGCAGCCCGCTCGCAATGGCGTTGATGCACACGAGCAACTCCGTCAGCAGCCCTTCCGCCTTCGCTTCCGGGGCGTCGTTGCGCACCGCCCGCCACCGCCGCAGCAGGTCAACTTGATGCACGTGTAACGCCAGCAGGGCGTCGGCTCGAATCTGGTGCGTCATGGTAAACCGGGGACGCCGCTTGCGCGGATCACCCCCGAACAGCTCAGTCAGCATCGCCTGCGCAACCTCAAATTCTTGAATAATGAGCGTAAATACTTGGTTAACTTCTTCGTCAGGAGGACATAGCGCTGCATAGCGTTCCATGATGGAACGTTCGGCGCTAAACAGGTTCGTCTCGGCGTTGGTCAGAACAAAACGCAGAAAACGGGATGAGCGCCGGAGTTTTCGGAGTTCCGCAAAACCGCTCGGCCGTTCCGATTGAAGCCAGTGCAGGGCCGATCCAAGCCCGAACCAGCCAGGAAGGTAGTAGCGCGATTGGGTCCAACTGAACACCCACGGGATGGCCCGCAAGTCAGCCAGGGAACGCTGCCCGGTCCGCCGGCTCGGCCGGGAACCGATGCGGCTTAACTCAAGGGCATCGATCGGAGTTGCGGACCGAAAAAAATCGATGAACCCCGGATGCCTGAGCAACCGCTGGTAGGCCTCCCGGCCTTTCGTCGACAGTTCAGCCACCAGCGGCGCCGATTCGTCCGGCGGCTCCGGCTGCTTCTCCTGCAGGACGCTGATGCCAGTGACGCCGGCCAGCAGGAGTTCAAGGTTGTACGTGGCCGTGCTGTGGTTCGCAAACTTTTGGGCAATGGTTTCGCCCTGTTCGGTTAACCTCACGTCGGCACGGATGGATTGATAGGGGAGCGCCTCAAGAAACCGGTGGGTGGGTCCCGCGCCGCGGCTGATGGTGCCGCCCCGGCCGTGGAAGTACCGGACCTGAACGCCGGACTCAGTGCCAACCTGGGTGATTTGCCGCTGGCTCTGGTGCAAGGCCCATTGGCTCGTTAACAACCCGGAATCTTTGTTGCTGTCACTGTAGCCGAGCATCACCTGCTGCACCGGCCGCCGGCTCCCCCGGAACTTGGCCTGGAGGTCCAGGCTGCGCTGCACAAATTCCAGCTTGAGGTATTGCTCAACGATTTCCGACGCGGCCTCCAGGTCGTCAATCGTTTCAAAAAGGGGCACCACGTGCAGTTCCGAAGCGGGACCGTGCGGCGTCTCCACCCAAAGACCAACTTCCCGGCAGAACAGGTAAACCACCAGCAGGTCGGCCACGCCCCGGGTCATGCTGACGATCAACGACCCGATCCCGCGCAAACCCGCCTGGTCGCGGTAGTCCTTGAGCACGCGGTAACAGCTCAGGACGGCGTCTGCCTCCGGTCCGATGGACGTCCCGGGCGCCAGAAACGGCCGGCGTGATGCCAACTCAGCCAGCACCAGCGGCAGGCGGTCCGCCTGCGACCATTCCGCAAAGTCCCCAGCCTCGGGGATGTTTGCCGCCGCCAGCAGTTGAGCGAAGGCCCGGTCGTGAAATTCGCTGTTCTGCCGGATGTCCAGGACGGCGCCATGGAATCCGAACACGTCGAGGATGCGGATAACGGGTAAAACCTCGGCGTCGGCGATCCGGCCGGCTCCAACCTCCGCCAGGGTACGGGTCAATACGAGCAGATCGGTCCTAAGTTCGCTGGCCTGCCGATACCCTTTACCCTCAACGGTTTGGGATATTTTTTCCGCGATTAGCGACGTCGTTTGCCGCCATGGTTCCTCCGGATACAGCCAACGTTCCTGGGGCATGGCCGTGTCCCGCGCCAGACGCTGCAGGGCCTCTTCGAGCAACGGCGGCGTCGCGTGGTCGTACGCCGACAAGGTCAACTTGCCGGTCAGACGGGTCACAGCACCCTCAAGAACTTCGAGGGCTGCGCCCCGCAGCTCCCGGAAGGTTTGGGCGGTCACCTCGGCCGTGATCAACGGATGGCCATCGCGATCTCCGCCCACCCAGGTCCCGAAACGCAACCGGGGAAGGTGGTCCGGAGCGCGCAGGGATTCCACGTCGAATCCGGCCGCGCCCCAGGCTTGGCGGAACCGCAGGTCGAGGTCTGCCAGAACGGTCGGGAAAACCGACCGCAGGTAGTAAATCAGGTTTCGCCGTTCCTCGGCCACGACCGGCTTGTTTCTGAGCACTTCGCCCGTGCGCCAGATTCGTTCCAGGATGACCTTGATCTGGTCCCGGATGGCCGCCTGTTCTTGCGGGGTGTACATGCGGTTCTCGCGTTGCACCAGCAATTGGTAAAGGTCCCGGTGCTGCTCCAGGATGGCGAGCCGCTTGGCTTCGGTCGGGTGGGCGGTCAACACCGGCTCCACCCGGACGTCAGGCAGCAACGCCAGCAATTCCTCCTGGGCGACCCCGGCCGCCTGCAGCCGGGTCAGCTGCTCGGCCCACAAACCGGGTTCCGACGCCAGCCCCGTTTCGCTTTCGCGCATCCGGCGCACCTGTGCCGCCACATTTTCCTCAACCATGTTCAGGAGCTGGAAGGCGAGGGAATACGCTTGGCAGAGGCGTGGGCTGGACGCGGTCTCGACCGGCACCTGATTGATCCACGGCAAACGGTCAGCCACGGCGGTTTCGCTGAGCTCGGTGAGCACTTCACGGAAACAAGTCAGGAGGAACTCCAGGTCTTCCCGAATTTTTTCAAAACCATAGGCCACGTAATCCCTCGGCTGGTCCATGGGGCCAAAATCTCCACGGGGCAGCCCCTGGGTGTCAATAACTTTGGGGCGAAGCGGGGCAGGAAGCTGCCGGCAGCCGGCATTCACAAGTTATTCACAACGCCAGAAGAAGCCTCCCCTCAGGAAGATATGTATAACATCATACAATAAGTGTCATGTATAATAGCTGGGGGTGCGTGGGGTGCGTCGCTCGGGTTTATGGATCTTTCTTTGTAACCGTCAGTCGGTTCCGGATTCATGGTTATTCCTTAAAATGAATGACTCAGCTTCGGCCAGCTGCTTCAACCTCCGGGACCAGATGCCCCTCGCAGGCTTTTCGGAGTAACCAGG
The DNA here is from genome assembly GCA_036401335.1 of Chthoniobacterales bacterium. Classification (GTDB taxonomy): domain Bacteria; phylum Verrucomicrobiota; class Verrucomicrobiia; order Chthoniobacterales; family JAFAMB01; genus DASWVC01. The sequence goes on along the minus strand of DASWVC010000284.1, from coordinate 175 downwards.
GGCAGAGCCCCCGGGTGCCGCCCGGCCGAAAACCGGGCTAGCCCGTCGCGCTTTTTTTGCGCCAGAGCCGGTGAATGACGATCGGCGCTGCTTCGCCTTCGACCTGCAACGTCTGGGTAAGGACCAGCGTCTGGCCGCCATCGGTCAACCGCCGCGTGACCCGTAACGTTGCGTT
>DASWVC010000283.1:0-6498 GCA_036401335.1 Chthoniobacterales bacterium | reverse complement strand
GGAGGGCCGTAATTGTTGGCCAGGTCAAAGTGCGTGATGCCCAGGTCAAAAGCGCGGCGCAACAGGGCGCGACTGTTGGCCAGCGGGTAAGTATCCCCGAAATTCTGCCACAAGCCGAGCGCCAGTCGGGGTAGGAGGAGGCCGCTTTGACCGCAGCGGACGTAAGGGTGAAGTTTGTAACGTTCGGACGCGGGTTGGAAAGCGATCGGTGGAGGCATTCGCAGTCTCAAAGGCGTAGCCAATCGCGGGAAGGTCAAGGATAAAATCGGCACATGCGGAGGGTTGCGTCCCTGTGCCCGGCGGTACAGGGTCCGCGCATGTTGACCAAGCGTTTGCCTCAACCGGCCACGGCGGGTGCGGCCGCCTGGTTCGCCGGCGTTCTGTGGATCGTGCTGGTGCTTGGGACAGGGGTGCTTTGTGCCGATCGCCTGAACGCGCATTTCGGGTGGCATTGGAGGGTCGTCAACGTGCGTACGGACACGGTGTGCCCGCCCGGGGCCAAGGCATGGTTGCTGCACCCTTCCCGACCTGTGGCATGGAAGCAGTTCTGGCCCCTCCAGATCAGGCTGATCAGTGCATCGCGCACTCCGCTCATTTTTACGCCGCGGACAGGCCGCGTGGCGGAGTTTCCTGCGCTGCTTTTCAGCTGTGACCAGAAAGGGAACCTCATGCTTGACCCGGGCTGGCAGTTTGACCCCGTCTTCCGGGCCGGTCTTGTCAAACTCAGGGTCCCTGCCGTTCTTCCGCCGGCGCTTTCGGCCGGCTTGTTTGTGCTGGTGCTGGCGGCGGGGCTGGTGCTCCTGGCGCGGCGTGATGCCGCTCCGGCGCAACGCGGGCCGTGGCCGCGCTTCCGCACGCGGGTTCAGCGGCTCCTTGCAGGGGTCGGCCGCCGGCCAGCGGGCTTTCTTAGCCTGCCTTCACTTTACTTTCTGGCCGTCTATCCACCCTTGTGGAAGGACATCGATGCCATGACCCAGTTAATTTACGCGGTCTCGGTCTCCAACCTCTTTCATTTCCCGGCCCTCTTCTGCACCCTTGCGCGGCTGCCCATGTGGGCGGGCACCTGGGTTGAACGGCCTGGTGCCTTCTTGCCGTTCAACCAGCAGGAACCAACCCTGGGTGGGATTTACACGTTGATTGCCTGCCAGCACGCCTTCCTGATCGTTGGCCTGCGAACGTTTGTGGTCACGGCCTGCACGACGGCCATCTGGCGCGGGGTTGCGGTCCTGACGATTCTGCTTGCCCCCTCATTGTATGCGCAAGCCCAGCTGTGCGGGTCGGAGAGTTGGAGCCTGATCGCAACAATTTTCTTATTTGCCAGCGGACTGCGTGTCCTGCAACCGCGGCCGCGCCCTTGGCGGGCCTGGGCGGCCTACGCAGTTGCCCTGACGTTTGCGATCGGCTCACGGCACATCAACCTGCTCCTGGGCACGTGGCTCCCGGGTGTGTGCCTGGCGCTGGGCGCGGCGTCGTGGCGGGAGCGCCGTCGCCTGGTTTACTGGTGGGTCCGGACCGGGGTCGCGGGAACCGCTCTGGTGCTGGCGGTATTCTGCAACCGGGAATTCGCCCAAGTCCTTGGCCGGCACTACGGAATTGAAGGGCGCAGCACCCTCGGCCGGACGCTCAGCGATCGGATCGGGACGTTCCTGGAAAAACTGCGTCCGGAGGAGCGCCTCCAACTGGCCCGGCACCTCGCGACGAAGACGGCCGACCCTGACGTTCAGGCCGCCGTGATGATCCAGGCCACCGTGGGCCCCTTCTATCAAGGCGGCGCCGAGGCACTGACGGATTTCATCGTTCACGAGGGTGTCGCGGGCGAACGTGCAGCGGCACAATGCGATCGCGCAGAACTTCAGGCAATGCTGCTCTACCTGAGGTCGTGGCACCCCAAACTCCTTGAAACCATCCGGAGGGACATGCAGCGGGGTTTCAACCGTGCAAACAACGAAAATCTGACGATTTCCGCGTACGGCGGAAATTTTTTCGCCGCGATATACGCCGCCCAGAAACCGTCCGCATGGCAAAGCCTGGCCGTCTTGAAAAGCGCGCGCTTTCCCGATGCGGCGGTCTGGTTCGACGTTGCTTCTGCGGACCATTACATCAAGTTGACCCACCGGTTGTCGGTGCTATGGCTGACCGTGGTTCTACTCGCGGCCTGGGCGTTGGCGCGCTTTCGCCGGGAAGTGCCGTGGGCACAAATCCTGCCGTTCGTCGCCATGATCGGGGCGGGTGCGGTCACTTTCCTGGCCACGTGCGTGTGTGTGTTTTACCTGAACCGGTACGCTCTCCCCCTGTTCGCGACCGTGTGGCTGGCTTTGGCCCCCTCACTGCAACTCGCGTGCCGGCCACGGGAATCAAGCGCCGGATAGCTTCTCACCCGGTCCGCCGGCCTTGCTGCTCGCAACATAACAAAACCGGCCGTGACCACCTGGCGGATCCAGTTATGCTTGCCGGTTGGGAAATGCGCGAGTACGAGAGGTCGGGCAGAAAAGGGCGTCGAAAGAAGGCGGCGTTGGAGAGGCCTGCGGCGGAGCTGCAGCCGCAAGAGGTAACTAAGCCCGCGCCTGGTTAACTGGTTGTTAACCAAGATCTCCAATCAGTTCACGCCGCTCGGCCTCAGCGACGTGGAAACCTGTTACCAGGTGTTCCGGACGGATGTACTGCAAGCACTTCCCTTGAAGAAAAACGGTTTCAGCATTGACCCCGAAATTACGGCCGAGCTCGCAAAACGGGGTTGCCGAATTTGCGAGGTGCCCAACCGCTACCGTTGCCGCGCCTTCTCCGACGGAAAGAAGATCACCTGGAAAGACGGTGTCAAAGCCGTCGGATGTATGGCGCGGTACGGCCTCTGGGGTTAAGAAACAATCTGTTGGCGACGTCTAGGCCGCCTCAGGAAAGCACCTTGGCGTAGTGCTTCAACATCTCCGGATCGATGTCGCCCGGTGCTGAAAGCTGCGGTTCTTCGGGCAGTTCCGGGGCCGGAAAACCCGCGGGCATTTCATCACGCACCACAAGTTCCTGTCCGTCTTCCGGGTGGGGTCCATTCCAAATTGCGCCCATCTCATTGTAATCGGTTGGGCTGAAATGCCACATGATGGTGTGAAGGCCGTTCTTCTCGTGTTTCAGCGCTTCCGGAAACTTTTTGTTGCTCACATCGGGGATCGGAAGGAGCCGGCCGACGTCGGCGCCGGTAAGTTTCTCGAGCGCTTTGGCGTAGGCAACGATGTGCACGCCGCCCCGGACCAAAAGGTAGCCGACCATGGCGCGAGCGGTCGGATCGGCTGCCATCTCATACACTCGGATTTTGTTGGCGCGCGCGCCGCACTCGAGGAAAAAGTTGTGCAGCAAGTCCATTTTCAGATTGCCGGTTGCGGTGACGTAGCTGCCGTTCCAGGGATTACCCATGGAATCAAAGGGCACGGCGGCCTGTCCCGAAGCAATAAAATGGTAGGCGTAGCGGGCAGATAACGCTTCCGCAAGGGGCGCGGGATCCATGCTGCCGGTCGTGACCAAGTTTTTCGCCACCGTGGAGGCGGAATGGGCCGTTTTTCCGGCCGGTTTACTCCGATCGGCGCGCGTGGTGGCCCCGCTTAACAGAAGGTTGATTGCCGCCGCGACGGCCTCAATATGGCTAAACTCTTCGGCGGCAATGTTGCAGAGCAGGTCGTAGAAGGGGCGGTACTTTGCCTTGCCCCGGAAGTTAAACGACTGAAACGTGTAGTTCAGCAACGTGGACATTTCCCCGAACTTTCCCCCCATAAGTTCCTGTACTGCGGCTGCGGCAGCGGGATTGGGACTTTCCGGCAGGGGCAAATCAACTGCGATGTTGTCGAAACGCTGAATCATACTGCAAACGTTCGCAGACCCAGAACACTTTGCAGGCGTGCGATCACACAATGACCTGTGAGCCCGGGCAAACCCTGAGGCCTCTTGGGAAAACGCCGCGACTGATTCACGCGGGTGCCGTTGCCTGTTCCTGTTCTTCCATCCTTTGACTTTTTGATTCTTTGATTTGTGGCATGGGCCGAAGTGGAGTTCACGGTTATTCCCGCTCGGGCGTCCCGAGAACCGGGCCGGTGTCAACGTTGAATCTTGGAATTATTATTAATTTTCATATCAGGTAGGAATAGCAGCCACTTGTCCGGTTCGCCAGTCGGTCCCGGGCGCGGCATCGGCCGATGGTGAGCGGATGGCACAACCTTCTTCACCTCCTGCAGCGAGCATGCCCCAGGCGGCCCGCCGTCGCTGCATTCTTCAGGTCATGATCAATCCCCGTTTGCAGGTTGCGGGGGTACCTTTCAGCGGCTGTTCGGCATTCGTGAAAGTCGAGCAGGAAGGGGCGGCGGAAGCATTCGGTTTTCGGTCTGCTCACGGCGTGGCCTGGCGCTTTGCGGAAAACGTGGTGCAATGGGCGGCGCTACGGGCGGTCGATGCCCCCCATGGCCACGGGCCGGCTGGTTCGGCTTTGCTGCTGGACGCGCTGCCCGATGAACTGCGGTGCGCCACCCTGTGCATGGGCCGCGTCCCAGTGCGGCCGTTGTAAAGCCGCTGGCGGTGGCCCGCTGGTCAAGCGCCGGGGAAAGGCTTAGCGCGGCGTTGACGTCCGGCGACGGCTTTGTGACGATGCCCGGACCGCGCGGGCGGGTGCGTGCTCAATGGACCCGAACTTTGTTCCGGAAGACCTGCCGTCGGTGCCTTACGTGCCGGCTCACTTCGACTGGCTGGCAGACCTGGCCGAACGGTTTTCCTTTTACATCGATGGGCTCTCCCTTGAATTGAGCACGCTGCTGGGAGCCTGGAGCCGGCAACCCATTGTATTCGCGCTTACGCCGGCAAAAATCCTGCTGTTGTCGTTTATCCTTGCGACGGGCTGCGGCCTCGCCTGGCTTACGCGCAACTTCATCCTTCGGCTTCCCGGCACCTCTGCACCGGCACCAGGCGACGCGCGCTACTGGCGGACCGGCATATTGTTCGCGTTGCGCAGGGCCGTGACCGGTTTCTTCATCTTCACCGGCGCCTTTTTCGCCTGGGTGCCGCTCCTGCCGCACCTCGGCGTTGCGCTGGGTGGATTTCCCACCTTCGCCCTGGCTGCTCAGGTAGCCGGCCTTGGTTACCTTGCAACGGTTCTTGGTTTCTGCCTTCGCGTGGTCCGCCTCGTCCAGAACTGGTTCAAAGGGCTGGCCGCGCGGCCCTCGCCGGCGTGGTACTTCGCCGCGCTGCCGGTTGTGGGCGAGGCACTGTTCTACAATGTCGCACTTTGCGCCTTTTCGACGGCGGTGTTTCTTCTTCAACTGCCCGACCCATTCCGCGAATACGGCTACCAACTCGCTTCGCTGGCCGGGATCGCCGTCAACACGGTGCTGGCCGTTCGGACGGTGCTGGCAGTGGAGTCGATGGTGGTTTTGCGTTCGAGCAGCTTGCCGTATGACGCCTACAAGCGCCGGCAGGTGGAAACCCGGGTGAAGGTGCTCCGGCGCCTCCTGGTGTTCGTGTTCGTCGTCCTGGGCCTCGGGACGCTGCTGATGGCTTATCCCCCGGTACGGCAGTTCGGGGCCGGCCTCTTGACGTCGGCGGGAGTGGCCGGAGTGATTGCGGGCCTTGCGGCTCAGAAATCGTTATCCACCTTGATCGCGGGTTTTCAGTTGGCCATTACCGAACCGCTGCGGCTCAACGATGAAGTGATTGTGGAAGGGGAGTGGGGCATCATCGAGGAAATCACGTTGACCTACGTCGTGATCCGGGTTTGGGATCAGCGACGCCTGGTCGTTCCGCTTACTTACTTTTTGGAAAAGCCATTTCAAAACTGGACCCGTAGCAGTTCCGACCTGCTGGGCGTCGTTTTTCTGTACGTCGATTTCCTGGTTCCCTTGGATGAGCTTCGGGCGGAGACCCAGCGCATTGTGCAAGGGGCAGATTTGTGGGACGGGCGTGTCTTCGCCTTTCAAGTCACAGAATTCAAACCCGACGGCATCGAAATCCGTATCCTGGCCAGCGCTGCATCGGCGCCGCAAACGTTTGACCTCCGGTGCGAAGTTCGGAGGCAAATCCTTTCTTTTTTGCAGGCCCGGTACCCTCAGGCTTTTCCCCGCCTGCGGGCCTCGCTTGGACCGGAAAGGGCCCCGCTCGGGAGAGAGGGCGCGGTGCCCAGGCTTTCTCCCTGGCAGGCACCGCCTCCGCCGGCGCGCCCGCGTTCCAGCCATTCCGGGCACGCTTGAACGCTGGCGTGGTTGTCGTCGGACGGGGGAAGGAGAGGCTGAACTTGCGCCTTCCTTAGTTGATCACCTAACCTATTGGTTATGGCAGATAGGATGGGGCTTTGCTGACCGCGGGCTCAGGTCAGGCAATTTTCTGATTTACTAGTTGCCGAACGGCCCGTCAGAACGCCATTGCAGTGGACGCGTCTGCCCTTAGGTAGGCCGAGTTAGCGTCCGGACGCGAATGAGGAAGGTGGGAACGGTAGTTTCCATGCAAGTAGCACAGCAAAACAACCATCAATCC
>DASWVC010000282.1:0-15796 GCA_036401335.1 Chthoniobacterales bacterium | reverse complement strand
TCGAGTTCCGGCCTTTGCGAGGGTGCTTTTCGAACGCGGCGTCTCGTGAAAAGGCTGCCCAGCTTGTCCAGGTAAAGGTAAATCACCGGAGTCGTGTAAAGGGTAAGCACCTGCGACACCAGAAGGCCGCCCACGATGGTGATGCCCAAAGGTTTGCGCAGTTCCGACCCCGTTCCCCCTTGGATGGCCAACGGCAGCGCACCTAAAAGGGCTGCCATCGTGGTCATCATGATGGGCCGGAACCGGAGCAGGCACGCTTCGTAAATGGATTCTTCCGGAGTCTTGCCGCCGTTCCGCTCCGCCTCGAGCGCGAAATCGATCATCATGATCGCGTTCTTTTTCACGATACCGATCAGTAAAATGATTCCGACCAGGGCGATCAGCGAGAAATCAATCCCGAACAGTTGCAGCGCCAGCAGCGCACCGACCCCGGCTGACGGCAACGTAGACAGGATTGTGATGGGATGGATGTAGCTTTCGTACAACACCCCAAGGACGATGTAGATCACCACGATGGCGGCCAGGATCAACCACGGTTCAGAACTCAGCGAGGACTGGAACTCCGCCGCCGTTCCCATGAAGTTGGAAGTGATCGTTTCCGGCAAACCGATGGCGGCCTTTGCTTGTTCGATGGCCTGAACCGCCTGGCCCAGGGATTTGCCAGGTCCGAGGTTAAACGAAATGGTGGAGGCGGAAAACGAATTCTGGTGCAGAACCGACAACGGTCCGGTGGTCGTCCGCATCGTGGCAAACGCGGAAAGCGGCACCTGGGTGCCACCCGCAGTGATCTGGCCGCTGGCGGTAATCGCTCCGGTCGTGGAACCCTGGCCGGAACTGTTGCCAGTCGCGTTCACGTAAATCCGGTTCAGGGTGTCGGGAGAGTTTTTGAATTCCGGCGCCACTTCCAGCACCACCCAGTACTGGTTCAGCTGGGTAAAGATGAGGGAGATCTGGCGCTGGCCAAAACAGTCGTAAAGCACGTTATCGATGGCATCCATCTGCACCCCGAGCCGGGATGCCTTTTGCCGGTCAACATCAATGACCTGCTGCAGCCCGTTGGCTTGCTGATCGCTGGCGACATCGCTGAGTTCAGGGCGTTTCTGCAGTTCGGCGAGGAACTTCGGCGTCCACTCGGCCAGTTCGTTCGCGTTGGTATCCTGAAGCACGTACTGGTACTGGGTCCGGCTGATCCGGGTGTCGATCTGCAGGTCTTGCACCGACTGCATGAACAGCGAAATGCCTTGCACGTTCCGGGTCGCCTGCCGCAGCCGGTCAATGATCTGGTCGGCACTGGCGTGCCGCTGTTCCCTCGGTTTCAGGATGAGGTAAAACCGCCCGGTGTTCATTGTGGGATTAACGGTGCCCGCGCCCACAAACGACGCAACCGCCTGAACATCCGGATCCCGTTCAACGATGTGGGAAATGTCCCGCTGCCGGTTCACCATGGCTTTGAAGGAAATGTCCTGGGCCGCGTCCGTCACCCCGATGATTTCCCCGGTGTCCTGCTGCGGCAGGAGGCCTTTTGGGATCACGACGTACAGGTAAATGGTGGCCAGCAACGTGGCAATCGCAACGAGCAGCGTCGTCAGGCGGTGGCGCAAAACCCATTTCAAGCCGCCTTCGTAGAAGTGCAGCATCCCGTCGAAGGCGCGCTCGGTCCACTGGAAAAACCGGCTTTCACGGGCGTGGCTGATCGGCTTGAGGAACTTGGCGCACATCATCGGGGTCAGCGTCAGGGAAACAACTGCCGAGACCATGACGGCCACGCTCATCGTGACAGCGAACTCCCGGAACAGCCGCCCGACGATCCCGGTCATGAAAAGCAAAGGAATGAAAACCGCGATCAGAGAAATGCTCAGCGAAATAACGGTGAACCCGATCTGGCGGGAGCCTTTGAGCGCAGCCTCGAGCGGTGGTTCGCCTTCCTCGATGTAGCGAAAAATGTTTTCGATCATCACGATCGCATCATCCACGACGAACCCGGTAGAGATCGTAAGCGCCATCAAGGAAAGGTTGTTCAGGCTGAACCCGAGCAGGTACATCACCCCGAACGTCCCGATCAACGAGAGCGGGAGGGCCACGCTCGGGATCACGGTCGCCCACACCTTGCGGAGAAAGAGGAAAATAACGAGGATCACCAGAACGATCGTAAGCAGCAAGGTGAATTGCACGTCGCGCACGGACGCCCGGATCGTTTCCGTTCGGTCCGTCAGGATGGAAACCTTGACGGATGGTGGAAAGGACGCCGTTAAACGCGGCAGCAGTTCCTTAATCCGGTTTACCGTCTGAATGATGTTGGCGCCCGGTTGCCGCTGGATGTCGACCACGATGGCCGCCTTTTTCCCGACCCATGCCGCGAGCTGGTCGTTCTCGACTCCATCAAAAATGGTCGCCACATCGCTCAACTTTACCGGGGCACCGTTGCGGTAAGCCAGGATGAGGCTTTGATACTGGACAGCGCTCAAGAGCTGATCGTTGGATTGAATGCTGTAGGCCTGCTTCGTTCCATCGAAGCTGCCTTTTGGCTGATCGGTGTTGGCCTGGGAAATGATGTTGCGCACGTCCTCCGGCCCAAGGCCGAGGGAGGCAAGCGCGCTCGGGTTGAACTGAATGCGAACCGCCGGTTTCTGGTCGCCCTCGATGGTGACCAATCCGACTCCGGGCACCTGGCTTAGTTTTTGGGCCAAGAGGGTGTCGGCAAAGTTGTTGACCTCGGCGATCGGCATGGATTCCGACGTGATGGCCAGGGTCAGAATGGGCGTATCGGCAGGGTTGACCTTGTTGTAGACGGGTAGGTTCGGCAGGTCGCTGGGCAAGTAACCGCGGGCCACATTGATGGCCGCCTGAACGTCCTGCGCGGCCACGTCGATGTCACGGTTCAGGTCGAACTGCATGGTGACCGTGCTGATGCCGAAAGAACTGGTCGAGTTCATCGACGTCAGACCGCTGATCTGCGCGAACTGCGTTTCGAGCGGTGTGGTGACCGCCGTGGTCATCACTTCCGGGCTGGCTCCGGGGTAACGGGTGACCACCTGGATGGTCGGGAAATCCACCGTTGGCAACGACGAAATGGGCAGAAGCGTGTAGCCGAGAATGCCCAGGAGAATCACGCCGGCCATGAGCAGGAACGTGGCGATGGGCCGCCGGATGAAGATTTCGGAGATGTTCATGCGGAAAGCGCGTCGGTGCGGCTCATCAGCCAGGTTCACCCGCCACGGTGAGTATGATGTCCGGATCCCTCGGGATGGCGTGAATCGTTGCCGGCCGGCTGGCTTCGGTCGGAAAGGGTGGGGCTTCCTGCCGGGCCAGGAACCCGGCCATCCTGGCGGGTTGCCGGTACCGGGTTTTCGCCCGCAAAGCCTTGGTTTGAAGCCACTCCGTTCGCAGATGCGTCCACCGGTTGTATTGAACTCGGCCGGCGGCTTTGCGGGTCGGCCGCTGCCTGGTCGGGATCGGCCGTCCGCTGGTTTTGGGCCAAGGTTTTCGGGGCAGGGCTTCTCGCCGGCAAAACCTCGACCGGACTTCCCGGCTGAAGCTTGTACTGGCCGTCGACCACCACCCGTTCGCCTTCCTTCAGCCCGCTCTTGACCATGGCTTGATCGCCGTCAATCTGGCCGACTTCGATCGGGCGCATCTCGACGGTGTTGTCCTTGGCAATCACGTAAGCAAAACTGCCGTTAGGACCCCGCTGAACCACCGAAGCCGGAACAACCAACCCGTCCCGGGCGGTATCGACCAGGAGGCGTACATTCACGAATTGTCCCGGCCAGAGTTGAAGCCCTTCGTTGTCGAAATTGGCTTTCAGCTGAACCGTGCCGGTCGTGGTGTCAATCTGGTTATTGACCACGGCCAGGGTGCCATCTTCGAGCGGCTGCTTCTGGGTTGCGTCAAGGGCCGTAACCTTCAGGGGACCTTTGGCAAAAGCTTGATTGACCTGCAACACGTTTTGCTGAGGCAAAGTAAAGATCGCTGAAATGGGTTTGAGCTGGGTGATGACGACAAGGGTCGAGCTTCCCGTGACCAAGTTGCCTTCGTCCGTCTGTCGAAGGCCGCAGCGCCCGTCCAACGGCGCGGTCACCTGAGTGTAGCTGAGCTGGGTTTGCGCATTGTCGATCGCCGCCTGGTCGCCTTTAACCGCTGCGTCCAACTGGTCCACCAGAAACCGTTGGGTGTCGAAAGATTGACGATCAAGCACGCCTTTGTTGATCAAGTCGGTGTCACGCTGCAAGGTCACCTTGGCATTGTTCAATTGCGCTTCATCCCCATTCTTTTTGGCCACTGCCTGGTCGAGCTGGGCTTGGTAAGGCCGCGGATCGATGACGCCGAGGAGGTCGCCTTTCTTGACGTCCTCACCTTCTTGGTAAAGCACCTTGGTCAGGTATCCGCTGACCTGCGGGTGCACCACCACCGTGTTGTAGGCCGCCGCCGTGCCAATGCCGTTAAGGTAAATCGGCACGTCCTTTTTCTCCACCGTCCCTGCCACCACGGGCGCAGGGCCGCCAGGGCCACCCCGGTGACTTGCCCCACCCCGCCCGGCCGCGTTTTGGTTCTGGGCGGCTCCGCCCGGTTCGGCGTTGCTCCGGCGGTGCAAAGGGCCAAAAAAATACCAGCCCATTGCAGCCAGAACAAGGGCGCCGACGAGCATCAACCAACGCTTGGAACGCATAGCAAATTTTTTCAGAAAGGGAGTTCAGCTGCCACTTGGGGGCAAGGTTGGCCCAGGGTAATAGATCGTACGACGGCCAAGTTTCTTCAGCGACAGGCGTCGGTTGGTCTGGAATCGTGCGACTTGCTTGCTCATGTTTGCAATCTTCATCCGCGGTGGCCTCGGCCTTTCCCGGAAAGTGCCGAAAGTCCGGGGTTTACCGGGGTGCCGAGAAATAAATGGCAGCTTTTGTGCCAGCAACCCTGCAGGCCATCCGTTCCGGAATTCGGTGTGCACGTCCCCGTCCCAGCACTTCGCGCCGGATTCCGGCTTGGACGCACAAGGGGTTTCCAGAAAGCAGAGCTGGTTTCAGGGAGCGCCGATACGCGCGCACAGTTCCCGGCCGTGAGCTAACCGCCGAAAATGGCTTGCGTTGAACGTGAACACCTGCTCGGCCGCACACTTCTCGGCCGCGCGCAGAAGCAGAGCGTCATAGATGAGTCCTCCCGCCCAGCCAGCCGCGGCCAGCGCCCGCAGGCTCTCGCGATAGTCCTCCACGGTCAGCGGCACGAGTTGAAAGTGTGCGAGCACGTTCGCATCGATGAGCCGGTGTGCTTCGCTGGGGTGAATGGAGGGGGAGAGGGGCAGGCGCGTAAGCACCGCGTAAAGTTCCGCTAAACTGTGGCAACATACACTGCCTTTATCTTGGCCGAGCAGGACACGGCTCAGCGCGGCAGCGGCCGGAACATGCTGGGGATGGCTGAACACCATCGCTGCCACCAACACCGAGCTATCGAAGAAGAGGTTTACGGGGGTGGCGTGTGGAGGTTTGTCTCAGCTGAGCAAGCTGCCGGTCACCGTTCGCGAGCGTTCACTGCGCTCGCGTTCAAGGATAGCGTTCCAATCGAAATCCGATGGTACCCGGCCTTGGTGGATCAGCACGCCATTGATGAGGGCCAGGGCCGGTTCCAGATGACGGGCACGCAGCCGCAGTTCCCCGTCGGCTTCGACGTGCAGATCGAGTTCGGCACCGGGACACAGGCCGAGGCGGTCCCGCACCGGTTTGGGCAGCACCAAACGACCGGCTTTATCGATGGTTAGTGTCATACCTGCCACGATCACTGCGCTGCAAACCATTTGCAATTCCATTTACCATCAATGATTGGTAAGGACGTCCAAGGGGGTGTCCCGGTTGGCCATGGCTCGATTTGCGGTTTACCCGCGCCGAAAACATTCGCCACCAGAATTTACTTCGTATCCGGATTCGCCGTTTCCTGCCAGCGCGGCCGGTCGGCCAGGAGGAGGCATTGGTTGTCCACCAGCGAGACGTGGGCGTGCAAAGGGAAAGCCTCGAGCGCTTTGTCGTACCCGACGAGCAATCCCGCCCAGTCGCTGTACTCCCCTGAACCGATCTGGGAAACGTACTTCAGGTCGCGTGAGACCGGGGTGAGGTAAAGGATCACGATGGGGCCGATTGTCTGGTAATCGGCGTACTCATTGTAAGTAGACGGTTTGTCCGGCAGCAGGATGGATTTACGGTCGCCGTACCAGGACACCGCCCAGGGCATGTCGGAAACGATCACCTCGGCCGGCTGAGTCCAGGCGTTGAAGCTGCGCATCAAGCCGGGCAGGTAAGGGGGGAAATTCACGGGCGGACCCCCGGCCAGCAAACCAAGGGCTGCCGGCACCGCGGTGATCAGCCCGATGGCGACGATCAGCAAAACCCGCACGCTCCGCGCCTCGGCGTAAAGGCGGCTGAGGGTAACCAGCGTGAAGGCCAGGCCGTAAAGGCTCATGGCAGGTCCAAACAGCAGGTGAAGCTGGTTTGGGTCGAGCCACCTGCTTTCCATTCCGCTGAGGACCGTGCCGAGAAAGGTCGCCAACCACATCAGGCCGAGCGCCCATTTAAATGCCTCGGTTTCGGGGCGCTTGAACCGGTGCAGCAAGGCCAGGAAGAATAACGGGGCGACCAGCACTCCACCCAGCAGGGTGGTCAGGCCCTGAAGTTGTGCGACCAGGCTGCCCAGGACCCTTTGCCGCAATGCCGATAAGTTCAGGGCCGAAAAGTCGGGGACGGGCCGGCGCATCCAGGCCAGGGAGCTGCCGCCCACGTCGTGAACGAACGCGAACGGGGCCAGGCCAAACGGCGAATGACTGACCCGATAATTGTGCCACAGCCAAAGGCTGAAGACGGCAAGGCACAACGCCCCCGGCACCAACAAAGCGTACAGCCGGGGTTGGAAATGGATCACGCAAAACAGAACGGCCCCGCCGGCGATGAACAAGGTTAAGGGTTGGGTCAAGGCCATCAAGCCGAGGATCAGGCCCAGCAACGCCAGGGAGGCATACGGACGCTCGCCACGAAGGTTTGCCCGGATGGCCCAATCGAGGCAATGAAGGGCGAGCGCAAAGAGAAACAGCAGCAGCATTTGCGGCAGACCGGACAGCGCGAACTGCCAGAACTGGTCCGCCACCAGGATGAACAGGGCAACGCTCAGCGCGATCCGGCGGTCAAAAAGGCGAAGGGCCAACCCGTACATCAGGGCCACGGCCGCAAAAAAGAAAAAGATGGCGGTTGCTGCGATGACACGGTCGCCGTTGTAAACCGGGTGATTGCCGTCGGCTCCGCCGCTGAGGTACTTTTTGGCCGCGGTCAGCGCGGCGGCATTTACCAGCGGCTGAAGGGGTGCATGGTAGATTTCGGGCAGGTGTTCAGGCAACAAGCCGTCGGTTAGCTTTTGGAAATACCGGATCTGCAGGGGCCGGTAGTTCAAGGTGCTGAAACCGTGGCCGGCGGCCAGTTCACGCGCCACCTGGGCCTGGTCGATTCCGTCCTGGGTGGAGAGCCCGCGAAAATGGAAGAAAAGGTACCCACCCGCAAGCGCGCCCAGGAACAGGAGGGTCAGAAGGCCCCGGACGACTCGGGCCAGGAAACCCTGTTCCACGGTATGCACCAGTTTCTGGACCTGCAGTTCCGGACTAGCCATCTTGATCCGCCAGGTTCAATTCGCGTAAGCGCCGGTGCAGTGTGCGCCGGCTGATGCCCAGGCGCTTGGCTGCTTCCGTTCGGTTGCCGCCGCTTTCGTCCAGCGCGCGCATGATTAACCGGATCTCACTGTGGTGTAAATTCATTTGATCAACTTTAGGTTCCACCGGCTGGCCGAGCTCCAAGCTGCTGCCGCGAACCGAAGACGGGAGGTCGCGGAGGGTGATCTGCGAACCGGGGGCAAGGGTGACGCCGGAATCAATGGCTCCTTTAAGCTCGCGGACGTTGCCGGGCCAACGGTACCTGAGCAAGGCATCCATGGCTTCCGGTGAGAGCGGGCGGAACGCTTTGCCGTCCCGCTGGCTGATTTCCTTCAAAAACGAGGTCGCCAGCAACGGAATGTCCTCCTTGCGTTCCCGGAGCGGCGGGATTTGGATTTGGACAACGTTGAGCCGGTAGAACAGGTCGTCGCGGAACTTGCCCTCTCGGACCATCTCGGGAAGGTCCCGGTTTGTTGCCGCAACCAAACGGACGTCGGCTTTGAGCGTCTGGTTCCCGCCCACGCGTTCAAAGACCCCGGGGTCCAAGGCGCGGAGCAGCTTCACCTGGATGCTGGCGTCCATCTCACCGATCTCATCCAGGAACAGGGTGCCTCCGGCTGCCTGCTCAATCCGGCCGATCCGCCGCTCAACCGCGCCGGTGAAGGCCCCGCGCTCATGGCCGAAAAGTTCGCTTTCGATCAGTTGAGGCGGGAAGGCCGCGCAGTTCAGTGCCACGAATTTCGACTTCTGCCGGTTACTCAGGTTGTGAATGGCATGGGCGACCAGTTCTTTGCCGGTGCCGCTCTCACCGAGGATGAGCACGGTGGCCCGGCTCGGAGCCACTTGCCGGACCGTGTCGTAGACGGCGTGCATCGCCGGCGATTCGCCGATCAGATTTTCCAGCCCGTACCGCTCCTGGACCTGTTGGCGGAGCTGCACGTTTTCCTGTTCGGTTTGCCGGCTCTGGATGGCCCGGGTCACCTTGATCTCGAGTTCGTCAATGTTGACGGGTTTCGTGACGAAATCGTAGGCACCCCGGCGCATGGCTTCCACCGCGGTGGCGATCGAGCCGTACGCGGTCATAAGGATGCAGATCGGTGGCCGGGGCCGGCGGAGAATTTTATCGATTAATTGCAGGCCGTCGTCGCCGCCGAGCCGCAGATCGGTCAAAACCAGATCGATTTGATCGGTTTCAAGAACGTTCAACGCTTCATCGCTGTTGCCGGCTGTGTAAGTGTCAAAGTTTTCCTCAAAAGACCGGCGCAACCCGTCCCGGGTGTGCTTTTCATCGTCAACGATGAGAATGGTGCCAAGCATTTGCGAAGGGGTCAAGGACGGCCGCGAGCACCTTCAGGTCGTATTTTCTTCCGCCCCGGTTTCCTGGCTGTCGGGGAAAGCGTTGCTTCTCAACTCCTCGCCGCCTGGCAGCAACCGGATTCGTTTGTCGCCACGGGGCAGGTGCACCGTCACCCGCACGCCTTTTCCTTCGTTGCTTTCGATTTCGATTTCACCGCCGTGCTCCCGCACAATGCGGCGGACAATCAGCAACCCCAGTCCGGAGCCACTGGGCTTGGTGGTGTAGTAGGGACGGAACAGCTTGCTCATGTTTTCGGGTGATATGCCGCCGCCCGTATCGGAAAAGCCCACGGAGACGTACGCATCGTCCGACCACGATTTGATGTGAAGCATGCCGCCGGTCTTCATGGCCTGGAATGCGTTCTGGATCAGGTTGTAGAATGCCTGTTTCAACTGGTCCCGGTCCACTTCTGCTTTTGGCAGGTCGGCGGCGAGCTCCATTTCCACCAGGATGTCGCGGTTGCGGATCTCGGTACGGAGGAAAGCGACCGATTCCTCGACGATCTCGTTCAGGCCCGCCAAGGTGAACTGCGGGGTAGTCGGCCGGATCGCTCGGAGAAATTGGTGGATGATGGAATCGAGGCGTTGGATTTCGCCTTTGGCAATGTCGAGAAGCTCCTGGGTGTCGGCTCGGACGTTGTCGGGTGCACGCCGCAGTTTTCGATCGATGAGTTGAAGGTGAATGTTGAGGGAATTTAGCGGATTCCCAATCTCGTGGGCGACGCCTGCGGCCAGCAGGGTCAAAGCCGAAAGCTTCTCGCTTTCAATCGTCCGCTCCGTCGTTTTCCGCGTTTCGGTGATGTCGCGCAGGATCACCACGTGACCAACCAAATTCTGTCTGGTCACGTCGGCGTCGGGCAACTCGCTTTCCAGGTGGAGGGGCGTGACGTAGAAATTCAGGTAGCGATGGTGGGGGTAGAAGATTTCGATGTCCCGGCTGACGGTTCCCTCCTCAGAGCGAAGCGAAAGCCAGTCGAGCCCGCGCAGGGTTTCGGTGAAGGCCCGGCCCAACGCGCTTTCGTTGTCGATGCCGAAAAGGTGACCGGCGGCGGAGTTCAGGAACTGGATTTTTCCTTGCACATCCGTGACGATTACGCCTTCCTGCAACGCGTCGAAGATTCGCTCAAGGAACCCTTTTTCGCGGGCCAGACGCACGAGGTAATTCTGCACTTCTTCGGGCTGCACCCGCCGGATGCGCTCGATCAACTTGTCGATAAAACCGGATTTCATCGGTCCAGGGGCAGGTTGGTGAGCTGGTTGAGGATCGAACCGTACAACCCGGGTGGAATTTCCCGTATGGCCGGCGCCTCCGCCGGGGATGGCACCCAGATTTCAGGCGGCAACGTGCTCCCGAAACGCATTTGGAGCACCTGGAATTTCGCCGACCAATCGGCCGAACGAACGGCGAGTTGCCGCACCTGGTAATCCCGTTGCCGGACCATGGCTTGGATTTGCCAGGGTGCCTGGCGATTGGCCTGCAACAGTTCCGTAGCGGGGTGGAATTCGAGGTTCCAGGCCGGTTCATTCTCAGCGTCGCGGGTCGGGGAGAAGGCGGTAATCTGAAAAAGCGCCGGCAGCAGGACGATTTGGTTATCGGCAAGAGGCAACCGGAAATCCGGGAGGCGCGTCGGCGGGCCCGGCGGCCCGGCCGCAGCCAGGAGACGGTCGGCAAAATCGCGCGGGTACACCCAAACGCGCTGGCCCTGGCGGCAGAAGATGATGTGGTCCGCAGGGCCGATGGTTTCAAGGCGAAGTCGGTCGGGGACTTGCAGGCTCAGGCGCAATGGCCGCCGCATGAAGATGCTGGCCGGCGGGGCTCCGGCCTGCATCTGCAGGTCTGCCTGGCATGCTTTCAGGGGCGATTTCGAGTAAAACAGGGTGCCATAAGGCTGGAGCGCGTGCGCCAGAACGTCGTACTTGTTCTGCCCCAGGACAACCGCTGGCCCGGCCCCGTAAAGCGCCAGCCCAAACAGCCAGGGCAGGTGCCAGCGCCAAACCTTTCGGCGGGTTTGCATCAACCATACAGTTAGGGGTAGAGGGCAACGAACGCAACGGTTGCGGAGGGACAGGGTTGCACTTCCGGCGCAAGCCGCTAAAACTAAGCGGCTGTGCTTGGTGCAACGTTTCTGTCAGCGGCCCAGACCGGCGGTCTTGTGTACGCGTTTACCGAGGCCACCCTGGAAGGCAAGTTGGTGCTCGCGACGTTGTTCATCGGGTCCATTTTCAGCTGGTCGGTGATGATCACGAAATTTCGCGTGGTCCGTCTGGCGCGCGTCCAGAATGGACGTTTTCTCGAACTGTTCCGGTCCGAGCGGCAACCGCTTAAGACTTACGAGTCCCGGGTCCGTTTTGACGGTTCTCCGCTTTACGCCATTTACCGGGCCGGCTGCAAGGAACTCGCGTTTCACCTGTTAGGGGCCACGGAGGTGGATGAAACTTTCTGGGCCCGGCTGGAGGTGGCGGAACGGATCACGCCTTCGCAGATGCGGGTGGTCACCACAGCCATGGAACGTGCGGTCGGCGAAGTGGCCCTGCGGCTGGAAGCACAAATGATCCTGCTGGCCACCGCCGTCAGCGGAGCACCGTTTCTCGGTTTGCTGGGAACCGTTTGGGGCGTCATGGACACCTTTTCCGGCGTGGCTTTGGCCGGCTCGGCCAACCTGCAGGCCATGGCTCCGGGCGTGTCCGGGGCCTTGATCACGACCGTTACCGGCCTGCTCGTGGCGATCCCGGCCATGTTTGGTTACAATTTTCTGGTCACGAGCATCCGTTCGTTGATCGTGCAAGACGACAACTTTGCCGCTGAGCTGTCGTCGGCTTTTGAGCACAAATACGTGAACCACTCAGCCCGGCCGCTTCTCGTCAATCGATAAGTCCATGCGCCGCTTTTCGGATCGTCACGCGACCCAAACCCTCACGGAGATCAACGTCACCCCGTTGCTCGACCTGGCGTTTGTACTCCTCATTATCTTCATCATCACGACGCCCCTGATGGAAAACAGCGTCAACCTGGTGGTCCCGACCAGCACCGATGCCGTTCAGTCCATTGATCCGGCCCAAGTCCAGACCATCTCCATTGACCGGGACGATCAGCTTCAGCTTAACGGCGAGCCAGTTGACGCCGCCACCCTGGAGGAGCGGCTCAAGGCGTTGCACGCGCAACAACCCGAGCTTGCCGTGGTAATGCGCCCGGACCGCGAACTCAGCGTGCAGAAATTCATCGCCGTCATGGACGTGCTTCAGCGCGCCAGGATCGCCAAAGTCGGGGTGTCGACCCGGCCCGACCAACCGCGGTAAAGCCATGTGGAATCAGCGCGGTCCCGCCGAGGACAGCGGGTTCAAGGTCACCTTTGCGCTGATCGCGGCCGTGCACCTGCTTGCCCTTGGCCTGCTGTTATCTTTCAGCCTGCACCCGCCCAAACGGGTAGACAACGACTTTGTCTGGGTCAACCCAGGTTCGTTCGACGGGGGTGCCGCCCGTGGCGCTCCGAGGAGCGAACCGAACCCCACCGGTTCCGGGGCGCCTGCCCCGACTGCCGTTCCCGAAGACGGGAAGCCCGCCCCTGACCAGGCAGCCGGACCGGCGCCGGGCGCCGAAACGGTGGCCCCACCGCCGCTGCCGCCGGCCTTGCCTCCGGCGGATCGTTTGCCGTCCAACCCGCTGCTTGAACCTTTCCCGCCGGCAGCAACGCCCGCACCGACACCGGCAGCAACGCCTGTGCCTACGGCCGTGTCACGGCCAAGCGCCGCGCTCACGCCCAAGCCCAAGCCCACTCCGAAGGCGAAACCAACCCCTAAATCCGCGCCCGTTCCCAGCCCGGTGTTGACGCCTTCTCCTTCGCCCGTTTCACGATCCTCTCCCAGAGGACGGCCTTCTTCGGAACCCACCCCAAAACCGTCCCTTAGCCCCAAGTTGACCCCCACTCCAAAAGCGACTCCCGAAGCCAAGCCAAGTCCTTCGCCGGCCGCTTCTCCGGTCCAGGAAAGAGAAACCGGCGGAGCGGCAGGTGCTGTGGCTAAGACCGGGAAAGGGAAAGGCGATGCGGATGAAACCAAAGAAGGCAAATTGAAAAACCCTGGAACACCTGCGGCCGAGCCTGGTGAAAAAGCACCCCGGACGGCACCGGCCAACAGCCAGGGGCCAGGCGGGCCTGCGGCGGCCGGCCATCGCGGAGAAGCCGATGGGGGCTCCGGCCGGGGCCAAGGCAGCCGCAGCGGGGACCTCTCCGGTTATGCCCAAACCATCAAGCTGCGGTTTGACAGCGCCTGGGATCAACCGCGGGGACAGATCCCGCCTGGCTCGCACCTGGTGGCAACCGTGCGCCTCAAGATTCAGCCGGACGGCACCGTGAGCGAGTTCACCCTCATGCAGGGGTCCGGCAACCCGGTGGTCGACGAAACGGTGCGCGATGCGGGCCGGAAGATCACCCGTTTGCCGCCACCGCCTGGGGGTGAGGTTTTCTCGCCCGTGATCCGGTTCGAGCTGGGGGACTAGTAGAAGGTGTCGGGGTGTCGGGGTGTCACGCTTCCGTCTTGCTTTTGCTTTTCTCCACCCCGACACCCCGACACCTTCTGCCGGAGTACCCGATCGGGGTAGGTAATCCGCGTTGCGTCCTTCTGCGGGCTTTGCTTTACTTGCAGATTCCTCCTGTCCACATGCCGGAAGCAGACCGTTACCAGCATTACGAAGTTTTGAAACGCGCGGACGGCAGCTTATGGGAGCTCGGCCGCGGCGCCATGGGCATCACTTACAAGGCGTACGACACGAACCTGCGCTGCCCCGTTGCCCTTAAAGTTATCAACGCCGCTTTCCTGGACAGCGAAACCGCCCGGCAGCGGTTCCTGCGCGAGGCGCGGGCAGCGGCGGCGTTGCGGCATCCGAACGTGGCGTCGGTGTTTCACCTCGGCACGGACCACGGCAATTACTTTTATGCCATGGAGTTCATCGATGGCGAGACCATGGATGAGTACATGAAACGGCACGGGCGCCTTGACCCGGTCGAGGCGCTCGAACTTGCCCTGCAGGTTACCCGGGCGTTGGCGGCTGCCGCCCGCCAGCACCTCGTGCATCGCGACCTCAAACCTGCCAACCTGATGCTGGTTGACGAAGACGGTGAAAAGGTCCTGAAGGTGATTGATTTTGGCCTCGCAAAATCCGTCAAGCGTGAGGGTGATGATTCGGGCGCACTCACCGTTGGCGGCGGTTTTGTGGGCACCCCGCATTTTGCGAGTCCGGAACAACTTGAAGAGCGCGACATCGACCTGCGTTCCGACATCTATTCCCTTGGAGCCACGCTTTATTACCTGGTGACAGGCCGCCCACCATTTTCCGGAGCGGTGGCCCAGATCATGAGTCAGCACCTGTACCGCCCGGTCCCGACCGAGCCTCTGCTGGGGTGCCCGCCCGCGTTCGCCCACCTGATCCTTCGTATGATGAAGAAGGATCCGGGTGAACGGCCGCAAAGCCCGGCTGAACTCCGGCAGGAAATCCAGGCATGCCTGTTGCAGGCACGCGAACGCCCGGCGACAAACCAGGGTCAGGATTCCGCCATCCGCCCGGCGATCATCCCGGAAACGGAGGCAACCCTGGAGCTCGCATCGAGCCGTGGCGTGACCGTGGGAGAGGTGTTTGCCGGTCAGTACCGTGTGGACCAGGCCTTGCCGGACCACATCGCGGGCCAGTGTTTCGCCGGCTTCGACCTTCACCGGCAGGCGGCGGTCAACCTGCTGGTGCTGAGTCGCGCCTTTCTGGCCGATACGAACCGCTACGCACACCTGAAAAAAGCGGTGGACCAGGTTCTTGGCGCACCGCACCCCGGGTTACGGCAGGTCCTGGCGTTGGAAACCGTTTCCAAGCAGACCGTGTTGGTTGAAGAATCGGTAGTCGGGCCTTCGTTGCGGGAACTGTTGCGGATACGGGGAGCATTGACCGCTTCGGAGGTTATTCCCGTCCTGCAACGCCTGGCCCCGGTGGCGGATCACGCCAGAATGAACGGGCTGGAACACGTTGACTTCAGCCTGAGTGGAATTCAGTTAACCGGTCCTGCCGTGGGGCTCTCCGAAGCAGAGCAGGCGCAGCAACTGCAAAAGCCGTTGCAGGTTTGGCCGGAGCTCACAGTGCGTGTCACGCCGATCGACTTCACGTTCGACGCCGTGCCGAGCTGGGCCGGTGAGGCTACCCTGGTCCAGCCAACGGGGTTGCCCGGAGGGCCGCGCGGTTCGTATGTCCGCCAGCTAAGCTTGCTGGCTTACGAACTCTTCGGGGGGCCGCGGACGACCATGGAAACGCAGGGACGTTACACCCCCATCGCTGCGTTGCCGGAGGAGGGCAACCACCTGCTGCGCCAGGGTATGGTCGACGACGTCGCAACGGCGGCCGAGTTGTGCGCCGGATTGGCCAGTGCGGTGCCCTACCGAGGCGCGACCTCTGTTTTGCCGCCGGTGGGTGAAGCGAAATCCACCTCCACCGGAGCAGTGGCTGCTGCTGGAGCCGCCGCGGCGAGCGGAACGCGATCCGGCTTTCCGGCCGTGCCGCCCCCGCTCCCGCCTGGCGAGAAAACCGCCGAGCCGGTGAGGGCGCCTGTTTCTCCCCCGACCGAGCCGCCGGCGTCTGCTGCCGTCGCGGTACGGAATCGCAGCCGGACCTCCAGAGCGGGGCTGCTGATGATCTGGGTGTGCGGCATCGCCGTCCTTGCCGCGCTGGGGTGGGGCGGCTATGCACTTTACCGGCGCTTGGGCAACGGTCTCCAGGGAAGCATCGGGCAGCTT
>DASWVC010000281.1:0-10825 GCA_036401335.1 Chthoniobacterales bacterium | reverse complement strand
GATGCCGGTAGAGGTTCCCGGAGCGACTTACCAAACGTTGGAAACCCAGGGGATTACCAGCGTCTTTGAGCCGCTTGGAATAACCCACGAGATTACCGAAACCACCCTCGATCAGGCGGAGATCATCACCCGGATGTCAGATTACCTGACGGCCAACCAGGGCCGGATCAAAGCCATCATTGGCCTTGGTGATTTGGTGACCGGCAGCATCAAACGTGTGTTTGACCAGGTCGGCGTCAAATCCGGCAGCTTCCCGGTCGTGGGTTGGGGCAATTCTCCCGACACGGCGCAGGAGGTCCTGGATGGCTACGTCAATGCCGCCATGTGGCAGGATCCCCAGGCCACGAGTTACATGGCCCTCTCCCTGGCCGCCATGACCGCAAGCGGCATTCCTCCCGGGTTCGATATTGGCGTCGGCACTTTGTACGAAAAGGACAGGGCCGCAACCTACCTGAAGATCATGCACGGACCCGGGGAGCATAAGTGAAAAGCTCGTTTCACCTTGAGCCCTTGCCGCCACGGTAAACACGCAACAAACGGTGCGCCTTGAACTGCCGGCTATGGCATGGGTGGCAGGCGTGCGCAGTGGGGCGCTCGTATGGCCCGCGGTGTGCTTTGAGCTCTGGGAAACGCCTGTTCCCGCTTGATGGAACTGCCTTCAATCTTCCAACGCATCGTCTCCAGACCGGAGTTCGGGCCGTTTGTTCTGCTCGCGGGTGAGATCGCCGCATTCACGGCGCGAGCGCCGGCTTTTCTGTCTTCCGGCAACATCAGCAACCTGCTGGCCTTCACGCCGGAACTCGGCATGATCACCCTGGGAATGACGCTGCTGATGACCGCCGGCGAGTTCGACCTGTCGGTGGGTTCGGTCTTTGGCTTTGCGCCGGTGGTAATGTGGACGTTGTACAATACCCGTACCACCTCGCTTGAAGGGGGCTTCCTGGTTGCAATGGCCATTGCCGCCGCCATCGGCTTCATCAGTGGCTGGTTGGTTACCCGCCTAAGAATTCCTTCTTTCCTGGTCACGCTCGGAATGTTGCTGGTCGTGCGCGGGACCGCTCTTTACCTCACGGACGGCTTCCCCCAGCGGACGTGGGCTGCCCATGGCCCCCTGACCACGGCGGTTGCCGGTGAGTTTCGCGTTGGCGAGCTCCGCATCTACACGTCATTGCTCTGGTTCATCCTTCTGGCAGTCGTTCTCGGCTACGTGCTCACGCGGTCAAAGGCCGGCAATTGGATCCAGGCTTCCGGCGGCAATCCGGAGGCCGCCCGTGCACGCGGCGTGCGTGTGACGCGGACCAAGCTCAGTTTGTTCATGTTAACGGCCGTCATTGCTGCCTACGCCGGCATCACGAGCTCCATCCGGGTCTCCGCCGCCAACCCGAACAGCGGCACGGGTTACGAACTGGAAGTGATCGCCATGGTCGTGATTGGCGGGACGGCGCTCAACGGCGGGCGCGGCACCATCATCGGCACCGTCCTCGGCGTTCTGATCCTGCGCATGATGCGCAACGGCATTGTGCTGATCGGCGTTCCTGGCCTTGCCTACAACATCTTTATTGGCGCGATCATCCTCGGCATGATGGCGCTGCATTCCTGGCTTGAACGCAGGCACCATGCGGGAACGTGAGCACGATGAAAGACGAACTTGTGCGGATGGAGCACATCACCAAGTACTTCGGGCGCGTCCAAGCCCTCAGTGACGTGACGCTTTCGGTTCACCGGAATGAAATCATCGGCCTGTTAGGCGACAATGGCGCTGGTAAATCGACCCTCATCAAGATCCTTTCCGGTGCGCTCCAGGCCGACCGTGGGGACATCTACCTGCGCGGCAAAAGAGCGGACATCCGGAACACCTCCGACGCGATTGCCCACGGCATCGAAACCATTTACCAGGACTCGGCGCTGGTGAGCCAACTTTCGATCGCGCGCAACCTGTTCCTAGGCCGCGAACCCTTGAAGGGTCCACGTTTTCTAGGTTGCCTGGATCAACGTGCCATGAATGAGGCCGCCCGTGAACTGGTCCGTCAGGTGGGCATCACGAAAGACATCCCGCCGACCACGCCCATCAGTGCCCTGTCCGGCGGCGAACGCCAGGCGGTTGCGATCGCGCGGGCGATCCTCTTCGAAACCGACCTGATTATCCTCGATGAGCCGACCAATAACCTCGGCGTCGATGAAACCCAGGGAGTGCTGCGCTTCGTCCGCAATGCCCGCGACGCCGGACATTCCTGTGTCCTGATCGCTCACAACATCTACCACGTTTTCCAGGTGGTTGACCGCATCGTTGTTCTGCGGCGCGGAAAAAAGGTCGCGGACGACATTGATCCGAAGAAAACTACCATTGAAGCGGTCGAACGCATTATCACGGGATTTACGGCCGCTGTGCCGTAACGGAGCCTGAGGCACGTACGGCTAACTCGCCGCTGACCTCGGATCGCCATGCCAGGTGGTTTTTTGCGCGCGCACTGGGCATAAGGACGGGGCACGCCGCTAGACATTTGAAGACAAGCTCCCCTACCATTCACGCCCTGGCCGGCACAGGAGCGTGGGTGTCCCGACTGGCCCGAGGGGAATTACCAAGCATCCTATCCCGTGCATGGAAGGCTCAGAGCCTCTGCGTGCGTCAGAACAGGAGGATACAATGCGGGAGCAACCGAGTTGTTTACTTTTATGGCACAAATAGTGCTTTTCACAACCGGAACGATGCCTGAGCTGCCAAAGAACCCACGTGTGCCCGTGACCATTATCACGGGTTACCTCGGAGCCGGTAAAACCACGCTGCTGAATCATCTACTAAGGGCCAAGCACGGACGGAAAATCGCCGTGATCGTGAACGAATTTGGCCAAATAGGGATTGACGGCCAGCTCGTTGTCCGATCGGACGAAGAGATCGTTGAAATGAACAATGGCTGCATCTGTTGCCGGGTCCGGGGCGACCTCGTGCGCATCGTGGGCAACCTGCTGCAATGCGCCGATCCATTCGATCACCTGGTCATTGAGACAACGGGCTTGGCTGACCCCGCCCCCGTGATTCAATCCTTTTTTGTCGCAGAAGAAATGCGGGCGCGAACCACGCTGGATGCGGTGGTTACCGTCGTCGATGCAAAGCACATTGCCCACCACTGGGACAGTACGGAAGCACAGGAGCAGATCGCATTTGCCGACGTCGTGATCCTCAACAAACAGGACCTTGTTAAGCCGGAAGCATTGCAGACCCTCCTCAGCCGGGTACGTTCGATGAACGCGTTCGCAGAGGTCTTTTGCACGGACCACTGCCGGGTTGAGGTTGGCGACGTCCTCGGCTTGAATGCATTTGATCTCAAGAATGCATTAGCGATTGATCCGGGCTTTCTGACGGAGGGCTCGCACGAGCACGACCAATCTGTCTACTCCGTTGCCTTAGCCAATCCGGGCGTCGTGAATGGCCGAAAACTGATGCATTGGCTGAATGCGCTGGTACAGGAAAAAGGGGCCGACATTTTCCGGATCAAAGGCATTCTCAATGTGGATGACGAAGATCGCCGTTTCGTTTTCCAGGGCGTTCACATGTTGCTGGACGGACGCCCAGGCCGTCCTTGGAAGAAGGGAGAAATCCGCAAGAACGAGATCGTTTTCATTGGCCGCGGCCTCCAGGAAGAACCGTTGCGCCAACAGTTTCGCGCGTGTCTGAATTAGGCGACGCAGAACAGAGCTTTGCCGGGTCCGCGGCGGGCCGCAGAACCGGAGCGTCGAAAGGAAAACAACCGGAACGAAGGGCTCATGAAGAAACTTGAAGCATACAGCATTAGCATCGGGGTGTTAGGTGCGGTGGACACTTACCTAACCGGCTCGATTTTGCCACTGCCCGTTTGGGTGACGTTTATCGCCTGGGCATCCTTTTTTATATTGGGTGGCAAGCCAGCCGGGTTGAAGCAGAGCATTGCGTCCAACCTGACGGGAGTCGTGATTGCATCGCTTACCCTTCTCGCCATCACGGCGTTAGGTTCCCATCTGATCATTGCTGCGGTTTGTGTAGGGATTGGAAGCGCCGCCATGGTGCAAGCTTCAAAAATCACGCTTTTACAAGCCATTCCGGCGATTGTCTGGGGCTTTGCTTCCACCGTCGGAACGTCGGCTGCAACTGGACACCCCATCACCTTATTAGGCATTGGGAACCCAGCAATCGTGACGGCTGCAGCCATGGTCTTGGGCGGCCTTTTTGGCTACCTTTCCGAGGTCTGGGGCGACGCGTTGTCCGGGGCGGGCCGCGCCGCGCTTAGCCGCCCGTCGGTGAGCGGAACTCGCGGGTAAGATTGTCGAATCAACGAACAGAAAGCACCTATGAAATTGCAGCACCACCTGGGCGGTCTGGAAGGATTGGGCCCGGTGAACTTTGAGACACGCGTCTTTGTTGAGCCTTGGGAACAGCGGATCTTCGGCATCCACGTAGCGATGATGGGCATGAGCCTGCACCTAAGTGATTCCGTTGCCAAATACCCCATTGAAAAACTGCCGACAGCTTTCAAGAGCACCTGGACCTGGGCGGACCTTCGCAAAGGGGCGGAAGCAATGAACCCTTTCGACTATTTCAAGTACCGCTACTATGAAAAGTGGCTAGGCGGAATCTCCGGGTTTTTTGTTTCTCAAGGGTACATTTCTCAAAAGGAGTTGGACGCGCGTACCGCCGCGATCCTGGAAGGAGAAAAGCCATCGGCTTCCCCGTTAATGAATGACGAGATCGACCGGCAGATCATCGAATACCTGCGCGTCGGGGACCAGGGCGGAAGGGAAGGTGAACGCAAACCGAAGTACGCCGCTGGCGATTCCTTGACGGTCAAAGACGTTGCCTCAGTAGACCATACCCGGTTGCCTGGCCACCTGAGAGGCAAAGCCGGGGTGGTAGAAAAGCTGTACCCCGGTCTCTACGTGTATTTCTGTTCGACGGGCCCGGACGGGCTCGGAGACCCGATGCCGGTCTACCAAATGCGATTCGATCCAAAGGAGATCTGGGGTGACCTCGCCGAACCCAACTCGACCGTCTATGCGGATCTTTATGAAACCTACCTGGAAGGTGAACCGACCCGGTGTTAGGAACCGTTGATGAAATGAGCCAGCAATTTGCTTACCCTGAGGATCGGGAAACTTACAATGCGGCGAAAGTTAGAGCCTTGGAATCGCTCCTGATCGAAAAAGGGATCATCACCAGCGAAACAGTCGACAAGGTTCTTAATTATTTCGAGAAAGAAATGGGACCGTTCAACGGGGCCAAGCTCGTAGCGAAGGCTTGGGCGGACCCTGCTTTCAAGGCACGCCTCCTTGCAGACGCGCCAGCGGCGATTGCAGAGATGAACTTCCCTCGGGGAATGACCGGTGCGGAAGGCGAAAACATGGAAGTGGCGGAGAATACTCCATCGGTTCATAACCTGGTCGTCTGCACTTTATGTTCCTGTTATCCTTGGCCGATTCTCGGTTTGCCACCGTACTGGTACAAAGACCCGACTTTCCGCGCCCGGGCGATTCGCGAACCCCGAGCAGTGCTGGCGGAGTTCGGGTTGACGTTCGATGAATCGGTAAAGATTCGTGTTTGGGACAGCAGCGCCCAAATTCGTTGGTTCGTGCTGCCGGAACGGCCGGCCGGAACCGACGGTATGTCGGAATCCGAACTGGCCGCGCTTGTGACTCCGGAATCGATGATGGGGTCGGCCAAAGCAAAAGATCCCGCCTAACCTTTACTCCACAGGACGCATTGTTTACCAGCTTTGAAGAATTCGCAGCGGCCAGCATGGCAGGTGGTCAGGGCGCGCCTCCACGTAGCAACGGTGAGCTTTGCTTCCGACGGGACTGGGAAGGCCGCGCTTTTGGGATGGCAATCGCTCTGTCCAAAAAGGGGCATTTTGAGTGGGAAGAGTTTCGTCAGGAATTAATCACTGCAATCGCGGCCTGGGAGGAGGCTCTTTCTAAAGACGATTCCGGGTGGGATTATTACCAACGATGGTTTCTTGCTTTGGAAAAGGTGGTGGTTGATTCACAGCTTGTCAGCCGGGAAGAAGTGGAGGGGCGGACGACGATGCTGCTCAAACACCTGAACGCCGATTAGCCAACTAGCCGGATGCACCCCGACCTTTTGCAGCGGGCGAGTTTCCGGAGCCGGGCGGCTGGGCTCTTGTGTTTGTTGTTGCTCGTCAACATCGTGGCCTGGACTGTGGCGTGCGCAACCTTCCATCGCGACATCGTCCTGATTGGAACCGCTTCTCTGGCTTTTACCCTTGGCCTTCGCCATGCGGTAGATGCCGACCACATCGCAGCAATTGACAATGTCACCCGGAAGCTGATGCAGGACCTCAAAAAGCCTGTGGCCGTTGGCTTCTTTTTCGCCCTAGGTCACTCCTGCGTGGTCATCTTTGCTTCACTCGCACTTTTTCTGACCGCCTCGAAGTTGGAACATGAGTGGACTGGCCTGAGGGAAGTGGGCGAGGTTTTCGGCACATGCCTCTCCGCATCCTTTTTGGTTGCCATCGCTTTCTTGAACCTCATAATTTTTCTGAACGTTTACCGGACGTTTAAACACGTGCAGGAACTCGGTGTTCGTTCGACTCCGGATCTGGAGCAGACCGTTGTTCATGGCGGATTATTAACCCGGCTTTTCAAACCGTGTTTTCGGTTTATGTCTCAAAGCTGGCACATGTTTCCGCTCGGCTTCCTGTTTGGGCTGGGATTTGAGACTGCAACGGAAATCTCCCTGTTCGGAATCTCCGCAACCGCCGCCGGCCGGGGATTGACACTTGGTTCCATGATGGTTTTCCCGATGCTTTTTGCTGCCGGAATGATCCTCGTTGACACTGCGGATGGGATCTTCATGGTTGGAGCTTACGGGTGGGCTTTTGTAAAGCCGGTCCGTAAACTCTATTACAACCTGACCATTACCTTCGCCTCGATTCTGGTCGCGTTACTGGTCGGTGGCCTCGAAACAATTGGGCTTTTTAAAGACCGGTTGAACCTGACAGGAGGCTTGTGGGATGTAGCGGGCAATCTGAATCGCAACTTTGGCAGCCTTGGCTTCATCATTATAGGCGTTTTCGTCGCAAGCTGGGCCGGCTCATTCCTACTGTATTGGCTTAGGGGATTCGACCGGGCGGAGTAACCGGGCCGGCCACTCCGTCGCTCAATTCAAAGCCCCACGGATCAGGCCAACGGGTCACATTCGTCGGTTGGCCGATCTTGAATTCCTTACGCTCCCTTACTCGAGGTTGGTGTGCCGGGCGAATGCATCTTCGACGGGCGTGTTGGTTTCGGCAAAAAGCTGGGCCACGATCAGTTTGCAGAGAGTAAAAAGGGTGAGTTCGTAAAGGCTGCCCATGGGCAAAACGGATGCGTCCTTCCCGCGATCGGCCGCGGTTTGAGCCGGCAAGACCAGTCGGGCATCGCAGGCCCGGGCAACCTGCCCCTCACGCCTGGGCGGTGAAGCAGAAGACGTTTGCGCCCGCTTCCTGAGCAACCCGGCGGAGTGCGTCAACGGTGGAGAAATAGCCTGCACCCGCGCTCAGCACCAGGAGGTCGTTTCCGCGTACGGGGAACGCCGTCATGTCTCCCACCACGCTTGATTGGAAGCCGAGGTGGTAGAGGCGCATGGCCAATCCCTTTAAGATCAGCCCTTCCCGTCCGACCCCGTAGCAGGCAATTCGGCGAGCCCCCCTTACCAACCCATAAAGGCGGTAACCTGCGCGGAATCCACCCGTTTGCCCGGTTAGAACAATTCTTGGAAGTCCGTTCCGATAAGCTCCTTTACAAAGGCACTCGGTCGGCGAAGCGGTGGCTCCCGGGACGCGGCAGGCCAGCGGTCCCTCGCCGACCGAGGTCGCCCCGATCACGGGACGCTTTCCCGCCCGTTGCGATGGGACTCCCAGCCCTACCGAACCGGGGCTTCCCGTTGCGTTTCTTCAACCGAGAAGCCGACGTCGATTTTCAGCCGACCGCGACCGTCGGTCGTTCGTATTCCGCGGGTCGGTTCAGGACCACCAGTTCTACCGGGATAAGCTCGCCGGCGCGACTCGGAGTGACGCGTTCGCTTCGTTCCACGGACTCCTCGGAAAACGGGCTGAAGGCCGCAAGGTCCACAACCCTGTCATGGAAACCCCGCAGCGCCGTCCGATGGCTTGTGCTGACCACGGTGGGACGCCAAAGGGCGGCGCGCAACAAGGTGTAGAGCTGGGCTTCGGCTCGGTGGTCGAGCGCCGACGTGGCCTCGTCAAGGAATACCACGGTGGGTTTGGCCAGGAGAATGCGGGCAAAAGCCAGCCGCTGCTGTTCACCGATCGACAGGCGGCCGGACCAGTTCTGGTCCCAGTGAAGTTCCTGGGCCAGCGCGCCCAGACCGACCTCCTCGAGCACGGCACGAAAAACCTCGGCCGGCAAGCCGTCTTCTTCGCCGTTTGGGTAAAGGAGGGCGGCACGAAGCGTTCCCAGGGGCACGTAGGGCGATTGCGGCACAAAAAGGGCCGAGCCAGGTCCGAGCTCGATTTCGCCGCGGCAAAAGGGACGAAGTCCGGCGATGGCCCGCAACAGCGTCGTTTTGCCGACTCCGGCGGGGCCCGTTAGCAAAACCGCTTGTCCACAAGCGACCTCGAAGGATACGCCTCGCAAAAGTGGCGCGTGAGACGGGAGATCGAGGTCCAGGCCGCGGACCGCCAGGTGACCGGCAGGGCCGGCGCGCCGGACGGCTACCTGCGGTGGCCCATCAATCTTTCCACGGATCGCACGCAAGCGCTCATCGAAGTCGCTCAAACGCTGCGTGACCGCCTGCAGAGCGGCAATGTCGGGGTAACTGCTGATGATGAATGACAGCGAGGTATGGACGTTGGCAAACGCGTTGACCACCTGCATCAGACCGCCCAGCGTGATCATTCGGGCAAAATAATGCGGCGCGATGAGGACCAAAGGGAAGATCGGTGCCACCTGGGTGTAGCCGGAAGTGAACCAGCCCAGAACCCTTTGCCTCTTGATGATCCTCCCGAAATTCTCAAAGACGTTGTTGTACCTCTGGTGGAAGACGCTCAGTTCGACGGCTTCACCGCCGTAGATGGCCACGCGCTCCGCGTTCTCCCGCAGGCGCACGAGGCTGAATCGAAAATCAGCCTCGTACCGCTGCCGGTTAAAGTTCAGTGCCACCAGCGGCCGGCCAATCCTGACGGTGACCCAGGTGCCGATCCCGGCGTAAAGCAATGCCGCCCAGACCAGAAAACCATAGACCCGTACCGTTCCCAATCCTCCTAGCGGGATGTCCGCCACTCCGGAGAGACTCCATAAGATGATCAGGAACGAGGCCACCGAAGCCAGGGACGAAATCAGGCCCACCGACAGGCTCATTAGGTAGGCCGTGAACTGCCCGATGTCTTCCGAGATGCGCTGGTCGGGGTTATCCGTCGCACTTGACAGCTGCAGGTGGTAATAAGCCCTTCCGTCAAGCCAGGCCGCAAGGTGCTTATGGGTCAACCAGCGACGCCAGCGCACGTACAGGATCTGGTTAAGGTACACGGCGTAGACCGCAACGGAGATGGCGCAAACCACAAGGATGCAGAAAACCCCGGACTGCCGGAGAAGCTCGGTGCTGCTGAAATCCTGGAAAGCGCCGTAGAACGCTTTGTTCCACTGGTTGATCCGCACGCTGATGTAGACGCTGGCGAGGTTGAGGCCAATCACGGCCAAGAGCAAGCTCCAAGCCCACCCTTTTTCTTCGCTGGTCCAATACGGTTTGGTCAGCCGCCAGACCTCACCGATCGTTTGCCGCTGTGTCATGTTCCAAGAGCGATCGGTTCCATGAATCGCCCCTCATCCGCAAAGGTCCCGTTCATCATTGAAGTGGTAAGGGCTCTATCGGCAGGAAAGCCGGACGCTGAAGCGCAACCGCTGAATTCAGAGCTCGACGGGTACCGGGACGGGCTCACAACGAGAGACCGCCATCGCCGATGACGGTCTGGGAATTCACCCCGGCGGTTCCGGCACACGGGCCATGTCTGCCATACCTTGCAGCGTACCATGCGCCTCCGCAGGCCAAGGACGTTGTCTCTACCTGCCGGTGCTAACCGGTCTGGTTTTCAATTTCTTTAAACGTCAGGGAGTGCGTTTCGACCCGCGCGATCTGCTCGGGGCGCAATACTTCCAGCTCGGAATGGTTCTTTTCATAGACGAATCGTCCGTAAGGGCTGACCCAGGCCTGGGCTCGATGCTGCACCGGGACCGGCTGCCCGTCTGTACGGTGAACAAGAAACGGCTGCCAATCCGTTGCTTTGAGCAAATCTCGAATTTGTTCGATCATGCGCTATTGCTAGCGCGCTTTGCGGCAGTTTGCGATCCTGGATCAACTCCATGGCCATAGGCCCGTTTTCCGGTGGACCATCTCCCGTTGTCTCTAAATTTTTTGGAAGCGATCGAAGCGGTCCGGCACGCCCCGAATGGTTTCGACTGCCACCCCCCGGCAGCCCGCCCATCACGCCCACACGCCAATACCTTCCTCGCGGGCGCTTGCGGACAAGCTCCCGTGCCGGAGGTCCCGTCACGCCGCGCCGGCCGGCAAGGGACTGCCGGTCCTACCCGACCAGATCATCCCGCACCCTTGATCCCCGCAGAGGCCGGCTCCTTCGTTCGCGGGCCGGGACGGGTGAGGAGCTCCAGGTAATGACTCAGCACTGCCGAGGGATTCGCGGGATTCCACACGGCATCCACCTCCACACGCGGGCGGGGCGCGGACAGCGGCTTTACCGTCCAACCCCTGTCATGCCGCACGTCGCGGAGGATTACTTCCGGGACCACCGCTAGTCCTTCCCCCGCTGCGACAAGTCCAAGCAGA
>DASWVC010000280.1:0-15165 GCA_036401335.1 Chthoniobacterales bacterium | reverse complement strand
GTTGGGCCTGGGACATCACCAACTTCGTGTTCTGGATCGGCATCGGGCACGCCGGCACGCTGATTTCGGCCATTCTCTTCCTGACGCGGCAACGGTGGCGCACGTCCATCAACCGCTCGGCTGAGGCGATGACGCTGTTTGCGGTGATTTGTGCCGGGATTTTTCCGGCCGTTCACGTCGGGCGCGTCTGGATGGTCTGGTTCATGGCCCCGGTGCCGAACCCGAACTGGATCTGGCCGAATTTCCGCAGCCCGCTGCTTTGGGACGTTTTTGCCGTCTCAACCTATTTCACCGTGTCGGTGCTGTTCTGGTTCCTCGGCCTTGTGCCCGACCTTGCCACCATGCGGGACCGCGCCCGAAGTCAGGTCGGCCGCTTCTTTTACGGGCTGCTGGCGATGGGTTGGCGGGGCGGCAATCGTCAATGGCGTCATTACGAGATGGCGTACCTTATTCTGGCCGGGCTCTCGACGCCGCTGGTGTTGTCCGTGCATTCCACCGTCTCTTTCGACTTTGCCACGTCGGTCTTGCCCGGATGGCACACAACCATCTTTCCTCCCTACTTCGTGGCCGGGGCCATCTTCGGCGGGTTCGCCATGGTGCTGACCCTGCTGATCCCGGCCCGGGCCATTTACAAACTGCACGACGTGTTCACGTGGAACCACATCGACGTGATGTGCAAGATCATTCTCCTGACCGGCTCGATCGTCGGCTACGCCTATTGCATGGAGTTTTTTGTGGCCTACTACGGGGCAAACTCGTTTGAGCGTTACACGTTTCTGAACCGTTACTTTGGCCCTTACTGGTGGGCGTCGTGGTCGATGTTTACCTGCAATGTGGTGGTTCCCCAGTTGTTCTGGGTCCGTGCTTTCCGGCGTAACATCATCACCGTTTATTTCGTCAGCATGTGCGTGAACGCCGGCATGTGGTTCGAACGGTTTGTCATTATCGTGACCTCGCTTCACCGCGACTTCCTTCCATCAAGCTGGCGCATGTACTACCCGACGTGGGTCGACATCTTCACCTTTCTTGGCACGTTCGGCATTTTCCTGACGTTGTTCCTGCTGTTCATCCGGTTCCTTCCCATGGTCGCGATCGCGGAGGTTAAATCGGTCTTGCCGGAAGCGGATCCGCACCACGTGCCGGTGCAGATCCCGGGCGCGACCCTGACGAAAGAAGTGCATTCATGAGCGCCGCCGCCATCCGTCGTCAACCCTTTGGGGTCGTTGCTGAGTTCCCGTCGGCTGCCAGCCTGTACCACGCGGCCGAACAGGTCCGTGACCAAGGTTACCGTTTTTGGGATGTGCATTCCCCGTTTCCCATTCACGGCATGAACGCAGCCATGGGGTTACGGAAGAGTCCGCTGGGTTACATCATCTTTTGCGGGGGCTTTACCGGGTTCCTGACCGCCATTTCCCTCGAGTTTATCCCATCCTCTTTCCTGTACCCGATGATCGTGCACGGGAAGCCGGTCAACTTTTACACCTTGCCGGCCTTTTTCCCGATCATTTTCGAACTTACGATTCTGTTGTCCGCGTTGACGGCGTTCTTTGGCGTGTTTGTCCTGAACCGGTTGCCGCGGCTGCACCATCCTCTCTTCGATTTTTTGCCTTTCCGCCGGGTCACCAACGACACCTTTTTTCTAGTGATTGAGTCGGGTGACCCCAAGTTTTCCGAGAGCGACACCCGCGAACTCCTTGAACGCATCGGCAGCAAGCAGGTCACCGTGGTTTACGCGAATGATTAAAAATTTTCTGATCATTACCGCTCTGCTGTGCCTGGTTGCAGTGGCCGTGCTGGGGTTCCAGGGTGAGCACCACAGCGCCCCGCCGATCGAGTTCTTCAGCGACATGAAACGCCAGTCGAAGGTTAAATTTCAGAAACCGTCGGAGTTTTTCGGCGACAACCGGGCAGGGCGACCCCCGGTTAACGGCACCATCCCCATGGGGTACGACATTCCGGGTCACCCCTATCAAAACAGCGAAGCACCCAACGACATCCGGTCGCCGCTTGGTGAGTTCACCGCGGGCACGGATTATTACAACACGGGCAAGATGGGCGACCAGTGGGGAACCGGGCTTCCCATGGCGATCACTCCGGAGTTGGTTGATCGCGGGCAGAAGGTTTACACCATTTACTGTTCGGCCTGCCATGGCGCCACCGGCCAGGGAAACGGCATTACTTCGAAATACGGCCTCTTGGGCATTGCCAATTATCACCAGGACAAGTACCGCCAGATGGCCGACGGGCAGATTTTCAACACCATCACCAACGGGTACAATTCGATGATGGCGTACGGCGATAAAGTCACCGTGAAAGACCGGTGGGCCGTTGTCGCTTATGTCCGCGCGTTGCAGCGGAGCCAGTACGCAAAGCTGTCCGACGTTCCGGATGACCAACGCCCCGCGCTGGAAAATAGCAAGCCATGAGCCCTCACAACGTTCCCCGATCAGAAAAATTTGACGGCAAACACCTGAGCCGGATTCTTTTGATCTTGCTGTGTGTGGGCGGCCTTTCCCTCCTGGCCTCCCTCCTGATCGGTTTTATTGCCCCTGCGGGCAGCCCGCTCCGGCATCAGTTTGCCTTCTCCTGGTTGTTCGCCTTTTTTTACTTCTTCACCCTCCTGATCGGAAGCCTGTTCTGGATTCTGGTTCATCACGCGACCGATTCGGGTTGGGGGGTCCTGGTTCGGCGCCAAATGGAAAACCTCGCCGTGCAGTTGCCGTGGATGGCATTGTTTTTCCTGCCGCTCTTCATCTTCCGCCGGGACCTGTGGACTTGGATCACGGTCAAAGACCAGGTGCACGTTGACCCGAACCTGCTGGCCAAACTCCCGTATTTTGAACTGCACCTCGGAGGGATGACGGTGCCGTTTTTCTGGGTGCGCGCCGTTTTCTACTTCCTCTTTTTCGGTGGTGCCGCCCTCTATTTCCGGCGGACATCCCTTCGCCAGGACGCCGATGGCGATCCAAAGTGGACCGTCCGGATGCGAGGCGTTTCGTTTGTGTGCCTGCTGCTCTTCGCCCTGTGCACCACGTTTGCCGCCTTTGATTGGCTTGCTTCCCTTGATTACCACTGGGCGTCGACCATGTGGGGGGTTTACATCTTTGCCGGCGCCGCCGGCGCGGCGATGGCCTTGCTCATCCTGGTGATCCTCGGCCTGAAAGGGGCCGGGTACCTTGCGGCGGTGAACCAGGAGCATTACCACATGATGGGTAAGCTGCTCCTCACCTTTTCCATCTTCTGGGGTTACATCGGGTTCAGCCAATACATGCTGATCTGGTACGGCAACATCCCGGAGGAAACTCAGTGGTTCCTGCGCCGGAACGTGGAGTCTTGGAACGTTCTGAGCACGGCCATGGTCGTCGGGCGTTTTTTCGTCCCGTTTCTCTACCTGCTGTTCCAATTTACCAAGCGCAGCCCGCGGTTTCTTTCTTTTATCTGCGTTTGGGTGCTGGCCATGCACGTGCTGGACACTTACATCACCGTGCTGCCGTTTGTTCACCCGACCGGCTTCGAGATCAACATCCTCGACCTGCTGTGCCTGTTCGCGATCGGGTGTCCGCTGGCGGTCTTGTTCCTGCGCACCATCGGCACCGTCCCGCTGTTTCCGGCGCGTGACCCTCGGTTGCTCGAATCCGTGAACCTCAGCAACTAAGCTTCCATGACGAAGACTTACCAAAACGGCAAAGCGTCGCTTTCGATGGTCGTCACCAGCCTGGTGATCACGCTGCTTTTTGCGGGATTGGTGGGTCTTATTGCCTGGCAGCGGCAAGGCATCCCGAATGAGAACACCGATGTGCGCGAGAAACGGTTGAAGAATCTAGCCGACCTAGTGGCCGACAACGACAAGGTATTAACCCAATACCGGTGGATTGACCGGACCAAAGGGGTCGTCGGCATCCCCGTTGAGCGGGCCAAGCAGTTGGTTCTCGCAGACCTGGAAGGGAACAAACCGCACCCGGCCGGCCCGGTGAACCCGGCTCCGCCGGCACCGAACAGCAATGGGGCGCCGGCCCCGACAACGAACCCGGCCGCGTCGCCGTCTCCCGCCGCTGGCGTGCAGCCGGCCGCACCTGCCCCGGGCCCAAATGCCCCGCCGGCACCGGTGGTTAACCCCCAATCTGTGCCTGCCCCTTCACCCGCACCCGCTGCACCCTCGCCAACTCCTGCCTGACATGGATCACTTTGTGCAACCGCTGCCGTCAGCACCGGCCTCCGGAGCTTTTCCGGTGCTTAACGACCCTTCCTATCCGTTTGCAAGCGAACGTCAAATCGGGTGGCAGCAGGCGGTTGTCGCCTTCTATGTGACGAGCGGCGTGTTCTGGCTCGTGCTCGCCTCCCTGTTTTGGTGGTTGAACACGGCGCAGGCCATGGCGCCAAACGCCTGGTATGCGTTTCCGGATGTGCCCTGGCTCACCTATGGGCGGGTGTTTCCGGCGTTCACCAATGCTTTTGTGTTTGGCTGGGCTTCGTTGACGGGCCTGGGCGTAGCCTTTTACTTTTTGGGGCGGCTCAGCCGGCTGTCCTGGCAATGGGGGGTGCTGCTGGCGACTGCCGGTTTGATCTGGGACCTGGTGCTCGCCCTGGGGCTGTGGCACATCCTCGGTGGAGGCAGCACCGGGCGTGAATTGTTGGAGATCCATCCTTCCATCGCGTGCGGGTTTTTTCTGGCGGCGGGGCTCGTGAGCGTGTGGCTGCTCGTAGAATTCTGGGCGCATCGGAACGCCGTCGGCTACGTATCGCTCTGGTACCTGTTGGCGGCGGTGCTCGCCTTTTTGTGGGTGTTCAGCACCGGCGAAATCCTCATCAACATCTGGCGCACCGGGGGCGCCGCCCAGCCGGCCATTCAATCCTGGTACGTCAATGGGATTCATCAGCTTTGGCTGGTGCCACTGGCCCTTGCCGTCACTTACTTTCTGATTCCGGAAGGGACGGACCGGCCGGTGTACAGCCGCCGGCTTTCTCTACTGGGCTTTTGGGGGTACACGGGCCTGGCCGCCTGGGCCGGGTTATCGTCGTTTTTAGGGGGGCCGTTTCCGGCTTGGATGAGCACCGTTACGATCGTGGCCAACGTGCTGCTCCTGATCCCGGTGCTCTGCCTGTGTGTCAATTTCCATTTCATGCTGAAGGGTCAGGGCCGTGCGGTGGGTTCAAACCTGTCACTCCGGTTTGTCACAACGGGCTTTTTCCTGTTCGTGGCGGCCGCGTTTTGGACCGCCCTGGTTTCCTTCCGGTCCGTGGATTCAATCCTTCATTTTACGCTCGCCATGGCAGCCCGGTCGTCGCTGCTGATTGCCGGGTTCGTGAGCTTTACCCTTTCCGGGGCGGTCTACTACGTTCTGCCGCGACTGCTGCGGCGTGCATGGCTCAGTCCGCTGCTGGTAAGCCTGCACTTCTGGTTCGCGGTCATCGGCTTGGGTTTGCTGCTGGCCGCCGAAGTTATTGGCGGGATGGTGCAAGGGTTCGGCTTGGCCGATCCCAAAGTTGATTTTGCCGCCATCACCGACCTTCTTCAACCGTTCTTGCTCGTTCAAGTCATTGCGGTGGGTCTTTTGTTTGTCGCGCACGTGCTCCTGGCCATTTCAGTAGGATTGTTCCTGGTGTTTCGTGTTCGTGAACGTCACCCTGCCGCAGTCCCGGAAGCCCGAGTTGTCACCCGTGCGGAGGTTCCTGTCGCGTGAAACGTTTCACCCCCTTCTTTTTAGGTTTTCTAGGCCTGTTCCTGTTGGGCTGGCTCGGGATGGTCAACTACCCGTACACGGCTTTTGCCGAGCTGCGCCCGGATCGCGATGCCACCACCAATGAGGTTACGCCGCCGGGGTTGCCTGGCACCGCGGTGCAGGGTGTTCGCGTCTATGCCGCCAACGGCTGTGTGGAGTGTCATTCCCAGTTCGTGCGGGATAAAAACCAGGGAAGCGACATTGACCGAAAATGGGGTGCGCGGCGGACGGTAGCCCGTGACTACATGAACGAAGGTGACATTTACCTCGGCACGAGCCGCCTTGGCCCGGATTTGACCAATGTCGCGGTCCGGCAGAAGGACCCGGCCTGGTATTACCAATTGCTTTACGATCCCGCCAGTTTGAATCCGGAGTCCGGGATGCCTGCTTACCGCTGGCTGTTTAAAACCAGGAAAATTGCGGGTCAGGTTTCCGAAGAGGCTTTGAAACTTAATGGGAAAGATGCACCTGCACCCGGCTATGAAGTGGTTCCGACCAACGAAGCCAAGGTTCTGGTCGCTTACCTCCTTGCCCTTAAACGCAACTACCCGCTGCCGGAAGCACCGGAGCCAAAGGAATGAGCGACGCTAACTTCCCGGTCGGCCCGGGGCACGCCCAAGATCGGCCCGCAGCCGTTCCGCATCCAACCTTCCGGGCGGGGGAGTCGCCCGTTCCACGCTGGTTGCTCAGCGTTTTCGGGGTCGCCGTCTTCTGGGCCGGGGCCTACCTGTTTACCTACAGCGGAGGCTTCGACGCGGGCGTGTTTGACTTCCAACCAAAGTACGGTGCTGCCGCCGGTGGACCGGCCGTACCGCCAGACCCGAAGGAGGTCGGCAAGAAACTTTTTTCCGCCAACTGCATCACCTGCCATCAGGCAAATGGCCAAGGCGTCGCGGGTCAATTTCCGCCCTTGGCCGGATCGGAGTGGGTCAACAGCGATGCTACCAACCGGTTGATTTCCATCGTGCTCAAAGGCCTGCAAGGCCCCGTGCAGGTTAAAGGCCAGGCTTATAACAACGCCATGCAGGCGTGGGAGGCGCAATACACCGACGAGCAATTTGCGGCCATTCTCACCTACATCCGGTCGGATTGGGGCAACTCTGGGCCGCCGGTCCCGGCGGACGCGGTAAAGCTGATGCGCGACCAGGTGAAAGACCGCAAGGAGCAATGGACCATGGCCGAGCTCCAGAAAATGCCGCCGCAGGACGTCACCAAAGGAGGCGGCACCCAGGTCGCCGGCAACAAACCACCCGCCCCCGCTGCTCCCCCGCCGGGAGGCGCCCCGAAATAAGCTGGCGGAATGACAACGTTCTAAACCGGTGTAGTTTTACCTTACGCTTTCTTCGCTTGTCCCATGAAGTATTCTCCGGTTCACCGCGGTTTTCTGAGTTTTGCCCTGGTTTTGCTCGGTGTGAGCTCGGCCGGCGCGGCCCCGCGTACGACGCACCTGTGGTGGATGCCGGATGTGGCCAGTCGCAGCGGACAAACCATCGACGGGTTGTTTTACTTCATCTTTTACCTCACGGCGGTGGTTTTCGTCCTGACCCAGGTCGTGTACGTTTATTTTCTGATCAAGTACCGGGCTCGCAAAGGCGTTTCAGCCACTTACAGCCATGGCAATAACCGCCTTGAGGTTATCTGGACGGTCATTCCGACCGCGATTTTTCTCGGGCTCTGGGGGTACAGCAACCACGTCTGGTGGGATGTAATCCACTCTGAACCGCCAGCCGATGCACTCGAAATCGCGATAACCGGGTATCAGTTCGCGTTTGGCATCCAATACCCGGGTGCTGATGGCAGGCTTGGGCGCACCGATGTAAAGCTGATCGCGAATGACAACCTTTTTGGCAACGACAAAAGTGATCCGGCTGCAAAGGACAATTTCACGTCAGCCGTCCTCGAACTGCCGGTTGACCGTCCCGTCCGCATCCGCCTGAATGCGAAAGACGTAATCCATGCCTTTTATGTGCCGGAGTTTCGAATTTACCAGGATGCGGTGCCGGGTCGCACCATTGACTGGGTCTGGTTTGTGCCGACAAAGATTGGTTCTTACCAGCTGGCCTGCAATCAACTGTGCGGATCGGGTCACTACAACATGAAGGCCCAGATCCAGGTTGTTTCACAGGAAGAGTTTGATAAATGGAACAAGGAAAAATCCACGGCGGCGCTCGTCTCCCACGATCCGGACCGAGCTTACGCTCTGAACCCGTAGTTTTGCCTCTGATCTGATATGGCCCAGACTTTAGCCCACGCCGCCCCTGAGGTGCATGCCGAGACGGCGCATCACCATCACCAGGAACTTTCCTTTTTTAGAAAATACATCTGGTCTGAAGACCATAAAACGATCGGGTTGCAGTACCTTTTTACGAGCATGTTCTTCCTGCTTGTCGGTGGATTGCTGGCCATGGGGATCCGCTACCAGCTTGCCTTTCCCGGCACCCCGGTCCCAATCCTAGGTAAACTCCTGCCGAAGTGGCTGGTGACCGATGCCGGAGCGATCCAGCCGGGCGGTTACAACGCCCTGTTCACCATGCACGCGACGGTGATGGTCTTCCTGGTGGTAATGCCGTTCCTCATCGGCGTTTTCGGCAATTTTCTCATCCCGCTGAAGATCGGGGCTGCAGACATGGCGTTCCCCTTTTTCAATGCCCTCTCGTTCTGGTTGTTTTTTGTGTCGGGCTTTATCATCCTGAGCAGCTTTTTCTCCCCAACCGGTTTTCCGGCGTCCGGGTGGACGTCTTACGCGCCGTTATCGGCGCACGGCGCGTACAACGGCACGCAATATGGCCAAAGCGCGTGGTGCGTGGGACTGTTTGTGAATGGCTTGGCTTCCATCGCCGGGGCGATGAATTACATCACCACGATCATCAACATGCGTGCCCCCGGCATGAAGATGTTCCGGCTGCCGCTCGCCGTCTGGGGTTTGTTGGTGACGGCGTTCCTGCTTTTGCTGGCTGTGCCGGTGCTGTCGGCAGCGGCCGCCATGCTGTTCTGTGACCTCAACTTCGGCACCACGTTCTTTTCGTCGACCAACTTCGGACAACCGTTGCTTTGGCAGCACCTGTTCTGGTTTTTCGGTCATCCCGAGGTTTACATCATGGTCCTTCCGGCGATGGGGTTGGTCTCTGAAATTCTGCCGGTTTTTTGCCGTAAACCGATATTCGGCTACAAGGCCATGGTCTTTGCCATGGTTGCCATCGGCGTGCTCGGGTTCATCGTCTGGGGCCATCACATGTTCGTCAGCGGCATGAACCTCATGCTTTCGGCGACCTTCTCCTTTTCGACAATGGTCATTGCGGTCCCGTCCGCCATTAAGACCTTCAACTGGCTGGGCACGGTCTGGCGGGGTTCAGTTCGTTTCACCACGCCGATGTGTTTTGCGCTCGCGTTTGTTTCGATGTTTGTCATCGGGGGCCTGAGCGGAATTTTTATGGCGTCAACCCCGGTCGATATCTTCATTCACCACACGTATTTCGTGGTGGCGCACATCCATTACGTGTTGTTCGGGGGAAGCATCTTTGCCATCTTTGCCGCCCTTTATTTCTGGTATCCGAAAATGTTCGGCCGAATGATGAACGAGTTCTGGGGCAAGGTGCATTTCTGCTTGGCGTTTATCTTCTTCAACCTGACGTTTTTTCCGATGCACAACCTGGGGCTGAACGGAATGATGCGCCGCATTGCTGATCCTACCCAATACGATCACCTGCGCAGCCAGCAGCCCGTCAATGTTTTTATTACCCTGAGCGCGTTTGGCCTTGGGCTTTCGACGATTCCGTTTCTCGTAAATTTCTTTTACAGCATGTTTCGGGGCCCGAAAGCTCCCCGGAACCCGTGGGAGGCGACCACTTTGGAATGGACGCTGCCTTCGCCTCCCGGGCATGGAAATTTCGAGACCACGCCAACGGTTTACCACGGGCCTTACGAGTACAGTGTGCCGGGGATGGACCAGGATTTCCTTCCCCAGAATCAGCCGGCACCCGAGACGGCGCGAATCTCGTCCCATTGAGGTATGCCTGACCTTTTCGGGAT
Organism: Chthoniobacterales bacterium; assembly: GCA_036401335.1. GTDB lineage: Bacteria > Verrucomicrobiota > Verrucomicrobiia > Chthoniobacterales > JAFAMB01 > DASWVC01. The sequence continues at coordinate 5,416 of DASWVC010000280.1, read as the reverse complement.
GCCGAGGCGGGTTTTGCACGCGGTGGCTTGTCTGCTTGCGACGGCGGTTCTGGTCCTGATCTGCAGCGGGGGGTTGGTGACCAGCCACGAAGCAGGCATGGCAGTCCCCGACTGGCCGAACAGTTTTGGGTACAACATGTTTCTTTTCCCGGTCTCTCACTGGGTCGGGGGAGTGCTTTTTGAGCACACGCACCGGTTGATCGCCAGCGGGGTGGGTTTGCTCACGCTGGCATTCTGCGGGCTGACGCTGAAAGTCGAGGATCGGCGCTGGGTGAAGCAACTGGCCGGCTTGGCTGTTCTGGCGGTCATCCTGCAGGGTGTGCTCGGCGGGTTGCGGGTCACCGCCCATAACCAGGTGCTTGGGCTGCTGCATGGGTGCTTGGCGCAGAGCTACCTATCCCTGGTGGCAGTGCTGGCCCTCGTGACCTCCCGTTTTTGGTTAAACTGGGCACCGCAGGCCGCCACCCCCGCGGTCGGAGCAATCCGACAGGGCGTTTTATTCGTAACCGCGATGGTGTTTGTCCAACTTGTCCTCGGTGCTTCCATGCGCCATTCGCATGCGGGTCTGGCCATTCACGATTTTCCCACCGTGTACGGGGGGGTGCTGCCGCCGCTTGATGCAGGCAGCCTCGAGCGGATTAACCAGGCGAGGGGTGCCTCAGGAACCGAACCATTTACGTCGTCGGGGCTTATTCTTTTGCAGTACGTCCACCGGATCTGGGCCGTAGCGGTCACACTCGGCATTTTCTGCATCGGCGCGGTCACGTGGAGGCAGCGTGAACTGCCGGCCCTTCTTCGACGTTTGGCGTCAACCTGGGTGCTTCTGGTGACGGCACAGTTCGTACTCGGCGCATGGACGATCTGGTCCAACAAAGCCGCCGATGTGGCCACCGGTCACGTGCTTTTGGGGGCATTGACGTTAGTTACAGGCGTGCTCTTCTCTGTCACGTTGGTGCGTCTCGGGCAACGTGCCGCGTGGCGGCGTTCGCCAATTTCTACCCGCCTTGAGTCTCTGAACGCATGAACTCGGTGACCGAAAAAACCCCCTTGGATCACACCGGACCCCGCCTCCTCGGGAAGCGGCGCTACGTTGCGGACCTGGGGGAACTGGTCAAAGCGCGCCTTACGCTGCTGGTGCTGGTCACGACGCTGATCGGCTTTTTGTTCGCCTGGCGTGGCGAGATGAATTACCTCTACCTCTTTCATGTGCTTTGCGGCACCGCCTTGGCGGCTGCCGGCGCAGCGGCCTTGAATCAGGTCTTCGAGGTTGACCTTGATGCACGAATGAAGCGGACGCGCAACCGTCCACTGCCGGCCCATCGCATGAACCTGGATGAAGGATTGATCATCGGGGTCGTGTGCGCCGCAGGGGGGATCGTTTACATGAGCTTGGCAACGAATGTTCTAACAGGGCTTTTTACCGCGCTGACGGTCGGCACCTACCTGTTCGCTTACACCCCTTTGAAACGGGTCACGACCCTTAATACCATTGTGGGAGCCATTCCTGGAGCCCTCCCTCCGGTCATCGGGTGGACCGCGGTCCGGGGCGAGGCAAATTTTGAAAGCTGGCTCCTTTTTGCCATAATGTTTCTCTGGCAGATGCCCCACTTCCTGGCCATCTCCTGGTTGTACCGCGATGAGTACCGGTCCGCCGGCTTTGTAATGTTGAGCGGCAAGGATGCCGATTGCAGCGTCACCGGGCGGCAAGCGTTGCTTTACACCATGGGATTGATTGCCGTCAGCTTGCTTCCTGCCGTTCTGAGGTTGACCACCCTGGCTTATGTTCCTTTTGCCTTAGCCATGGGTGCATATTTTTTCTGGATGGCGTTGCGCTTCGCCCTGACCGGAACGGAACGCGCCGCCCGCCGGTTGTTCTTGGCTTCCATCATTTACCTGCCCATCACGCTCGCTGCGCTGGTGCTCAACCGGTTCTGATGAAGGATGATGAACTCCGCCGAAAAAACCGCCGGCTTTACGTCATGCTCGTGGCGTTTGCCGTGCTGCTGGCCCTTGCCGTGATTCTCTGGAAACTGTCGATCTACCAAAAACCGTAACCATGTCTTCTCCTGCCATCGCCCTGCCTTTCGGCAACGTTTCGTTTCCACGTCCGAACATCGTCAGGTTTGGGATGCTGACGTTCCTGGCGTCGGAGGCGATGCTTTTCGCGGGCTTGATCTGCGGCTACATCGTCCTGCGATCCGGGGCTGGCACGGGCTGGCAAATGCCTGAAGCGTTGAAGAACCCGGGGACCATCACCCAGACCCTCGTGGCAACGGCCCTGCTGCTCGGCAGCAGTTTCACCCTCCATTTCGGCGAGGTGCGTTTGTTGCGGGGCGAGCGGCACGGACGTGCACTGCTTCTTCTCACCGTGGTGCTCGGCTCCTTGTTTCTGGCTAACCAGGCAAACGAGTGGACCCACCTCCACCAGGAAGGTTTCTGGTTTAATTCAGCGGGCATCATGGGCTCCTGCTTTTTTGTCCTTACCGGGTTTCATGGCCTTCATGTGGCGATCGGGGTGATCCTGCTCACCGTCTCCTTGATCCAGGCCGTCTTTGGGCTGGTTACGCCGGAGCACCACGCGTTCATGGATTGCAGCAGCCTGTACTGGCACTTCGTCGATATCGTCTGGGTTTTTCTCTTCACGATCCTGTACATCCTTTGAGGGCACCCCTGGCCGGCCTCATTCCCGGCCCTATCGGGGCGTAACAACGGAGGTGAGACGTGCGATCCGGACCCAAGGTGATCGGGGGTATTTTCGGATTCGCCGCCCTGGCCGTGGGTGTGCTGCTTTTCTGGCGGCCGTTTGCGGGAACAAAGCCGCAAGAACTTCCTGACCTCGGGCCGATGCCCCGATTTCACCTGGTCGACCAGGAGGAGCGCCCGATGGACAATGGTGCGCTGGTCGGCCACCTCACGGTTGTGCAGGTCGTTTGCAGCCGGTGCGCTGCCGCCAGTCCCGTGCTTTTAAGCCGGTTTGCGGAGATCGATCAGAATTTTCGCCGGAGTGACCGGCTGCGCCTGATCTCTTTGACGGCTGAGCCAGCTGCCGACCCTCCCGCTGTCCTGGCCGCGATCGGCGTGCGTTACGAAGCCACGGACCATTGGTCGTTTCTGACGGGGGAGGAATCGGAGTTGACGCGCGTGGCGGTTGCCCTGCTCGGATCTAACCAACCAGCTGCCAGCAGCGCATTGACGCAGGCTGCAGTTGGCGCACAAGTGGGCTTGGTGGATGGCAGGGGCCGCCTCCGGCGCGTTTACAATGGTCTTGACGACGATTTTGTCGCATCGGTTCTCAGTGATGCCGGAACCCTCTTGCGCAGCCCTGAAAAACGGTCAAAATAAACCTCATGTCACGCGTCTTCTGGACCGTCTCGACGTTTGTTCTGGCAAACCTGCCGGTGGCCTACGCTTGTCCCGGGTGCAAAGAACCGTCGAATGTGGCGGGCGCCTCCGGGGTGAACGGGATCAGCCTGGGCTTTTCGCTCAGCGTCGTTTTCATGCTCGGCATGATCGGAAGCCTCCTCGGCGGAATGCTTTACATGATCGTCAAGACGTGCCGTCAACTCGACCAGTTGCCGCCCCAGTCCAGTCAGCAAGTTGGTGCGTAGCCGGGTACAGCGCCCGTAGGTGGCTTCAGCCCGCAAGGCACGGGGCAACAGCCTTCGGCGTAGCAGCGGCTCGGGCGGTTTTGGACCTGAAGGGCCACCTGTCGGGCAGCGGCCTGTTAAGGAGGCGATTCCCTGTGTCGCCGGCACGGCGTGGCGGAGTTTTCGGACGGGTCGCGTGTCCCCAGGCGACTTTCGGGAGGCGGGCCACCATCTCGGGGCACTTGAGGACAAGCTCCCTACCAGGCGGCACGCCCCATACCGTCTTGTACTCTTCCCACCCCGATACGTTGACGGCTAGGGTGCTGCCAGACCTTTCTGTTTACACGTTTCGAGCACCGCCTGGAGTTCCGCGATCTTGACCGGTTTGGCCAAGTAACCGTTCATGCCTGCGGCGAGGCACTTCTCCCGCTCGCCCTGCATGGCGTGAGCGGTCATTGCGATGATTTGAACGGGTGCTTTCCAGATGCCGGACCCATCCCCGGCCTGTTCCCGTTCGCGGATGGCTTGCGTCGCTTCGTAGCCGTCCATTCCCGGCATTTGGCAGTCCATCAGGATGAGATCGTAGGAATCGCGTTCCAAAGCCTGAATGACCTCGAACCCGTCGGCGACGGTTTGCGCGTGGTAACCGAGCTTCCGCAACTGTCCCATCGCAACCCGCTGGTTGATGCCGTTATCGTCGGCCAGAAGGATGCGCAGGCTGTCGACGGGCCGCGGTACGGCCGGAAAAAACACGGTGGACGCGGGGGCCCGGCCTTCCGGAAAGCGGGTTCGTCCCGCTGCTCCATTGACGGCGTCGGTAATGCAGTCAAAAAGTCGCGCTTGTTTGGTCGGTTTAATCAGGCAGGAGTCAATGCCGAACTCCCTGAGCTCCTCAGGACCCAGCAATTGCCCGTGCGACGTCAGCATGACCAGGCGGGTGACCCCGATGATCGGATCCGCCTTAATGGCGCGGGCCAACCCCAATCCGTCCATTCCCGGCATTTGAAAGTCGAGCAGCGCGAGCCCATACGCCTTCCCGGTTCGAACCGCGTCCCGCATCATCTTGAGCGCCCCATCGCCATCGGCTGCGGTGTCCGGCTGCATGTTCCACGCCAGAAGCTGGTGGTGCAGGATCTGCCGGTTGGTGGCGTTATCGTCCACGATGAGCACCCGCAGGTCGCAAATTTTGTCCGTCTCGCGAGTCCTGACGTTGCCAAGCGGTTTTTCGAGCTTGGTGGTAAACCAAAATAAAGACCCCTTTTCCGTCTCGCTTTGCACGCCAATTTGACCTTTCATCATGGAGACCAGGTGTTTGGCAATCGCGAGGCCCAGGCCGGTGCCGCCGTATTTACGGGTCGTAGAGCCATCGGCCTGACTGAAAGCCTGGAAAAGGCCCGCCTGGGCCGCAGCGGAAATGCCGATGCCGGTGTCTTGAACGTCGAACCGCACCGTCACATGCGTCCCGGTCTCACCCGTAACGCTGATGCGCAGAACCACTTCTCCTTTGTCCGTGAACTTGATGGCGTTCCCCACGAGGTTGGTGAGGATCTGTCGCAATCGTCCGGGATCGCCCCGCACCTTCGGAAGGACGTTTGGAGCGATCTCACAGGCCAGCTCGATTCCCTTGGCGTGGGCGGTTTCGGAAAGGATGTCGAGTGTGCTTTCAACGGCTTCCACCAAATCAAAGTCGAGGTTTTCAAAGGTAAGTTTGCCGGCTTCAATCTTGGAGAAGTCCAGGATGTCGTTGATGATGGTGATAAGTGTCTCACCACTGCCACGAATGGTTTGGGCGAACTCGCGCTGCTGGGGGTTCAGGTCTCCGTCGAGCA
>DASWVC010000279.1:0-9698 GCA_036401335.1 Chthoniobacterales bacterium | reverse complement strand
CAAAAAGCCGCCGAGCCCATCAGGCAAGCAGCAAGTAAAAAACGGGTAATCATAACAGCCTTAGGTTTCCTGGAAAAGCTTCAGGTATTCGCCGTAACCTTCTGCGGCCAGTTTTTCCTTCGGGATAAAACGAAGTGAGGCGGAATTCATGCAAGAGCGCAGGCCGGTCGGCTTCGGCCCGTCATCAAAGAGGTGGCCCAAGTGGCCGTCACTCTTCGCGCCGCGCACCTCGACCCGGACCATGCCAAAGGTGCGATCCTTCTTTTCGACCACACCGCCTTCTTTAAGGGGCCGGGTAAAACTTGGCCACCCGGTCCCGGAGTCAAATTTATCTTTGGAACTAAACAGCGGCTCGCCGGAGATCACGTCGACATAGATTCCCTCTGCGTGATTGTTCCAATAGGCGTTGCGAAACGGCGGTTCCGTTCCGTTCTGGCACGTCACGTAATATTGTTCGGGGGTGAGCTTCTGTTTCAGGTCGTTGTCGGAAGGTTTACTCGTCATGTGGGCGGTATCCTGGCTTGAGGTTCGTTGGGCGTGATTCGCCGTTTGACTGGTGACGGTTACAATTCCCGCAGCGGCTAAGACTAAGGCAATTAAGAAAAATCTCACGGTTGGAAAATGGATCTGCGGTGATAAGAGGCGCTCACCCGGCTGTCTATTCCCGGGTGTTGTGCCCTGCCCCGGACCGGGCACAATGACTGATGACAAACGCCGGTCATTTGGTCTAAGCTGACCAAATGCGAATTCTCCCTGGACTTCTTGTCTTCATCACGGCGGCATCAGCTCTGGCGGCGGCGAAAATGCCAATGACCAACGATCCTACCTCTTTCCAGGTGCGATCGAGTTCAGGCACGGAGCAAACCTACCACTTCGACATCCCTCCCAGCCAGAGTACCGCTACCCAGATCTCTCAACAGCAGGCAACCTTGGCCGCTTTGTTCTGGGCTAAAGGCTTTTATAACGCCAACAAGCTTACGCTGGATTCCATCCAGTTCGAGACGGCTCCCAATCCGCATTACCTGGCCCACCTGAGCGGAGACCTCGGTGGCGGCCGGCAACCCCTTTATGCGGCGGTACTGCCCGACGGCAAAATCGTGCGCCCGTCAAGCGGTCCAGCAATGATGGAACACACAGGTAAGATGCCGATGAAAAAGGGCCACAAGGCCAAAATGGACCACAGCACGATGTAAGGCGTCCAATCCTGACGTTGGTGCCGGTCCTTTCCCCGCAACAGTTCCTTTACGCCTCCTCGAAAAAGAAAAAGCCGGCCCCGAAAGGCCGGCTTTTTTTGCACCCCACAGAGGCTTTCTGGAGCTAAACCCCAAAATGGGCCCTGCAGCAATGGATTACATTTTCCCCATTTTTTCGCCCTGACGAAGCTGTTGGGCCATTTGCAGGTGGTGGGCCACAATGGGTTGCACCGTGGCAACGAATTCTTTCAGCTTCTTGTCTTTTACCATCGGTCCTTCACTCTGGAACGCCTGCAACGTGTTCTGGTGATCCGATTCCATCAATTGAAGGTAGGTCTTGTTGAAATCAGGGCCGGAGTTCTTCATCAGCAATTTTGCTTTGGCGGCGTTCGCCGGTCCTGGATTGTCGGCCAAAACCACGCCGTGCTGGGCCGCAATGGGTTTGAGCATGGCGGTGGATTTGGTATGGTCGGTAATCATCTCCTGAGCAAACTGCTTGATCTGAGGATCGGTGCTGTGTTTCAGGGCAAGCTTTGACAAAGTCATTTCGGCTTGGTCACTTTTGGCCGCTTTCTCGATGAAAGTGGTCTCATCAGGGGTAAGGCCCATTGCCGCGAACCCTACTCCGGCCAAACAGGCACTCAAAGCAGCAGTCAAAATCGATTTTTTCATAATCATCTTTTCTGTATACGTTTCGCACGCTTGCATCGACTCGGACAGTTTCATCGCTCCGGACTGAAAGCAGAATCGGGGAACAAGCTTGTGGGAACATCGGGGACATCGCCCTTCTGGGTGCATTGAACAACCGTTAAGTTAGCAGGGCCAACCCAAGGACTGAGGGGCACCCAGGCGAGCAAGCAGGCATGCTCACCCGGCGGCGCTGGATTAAGGTTTGGTAGGGCGGCGAGTCCCTTTGCCACCGGGACGGCCGGCCGGCGTCAAACGTGGCGGGTTGCAGGGGAAACCGAGCGCGGTCCGCCGGGCAGACGCGCACCGATACTCCGGTCGGCGAGGGACCGCCGACCCTACCGGATCAGCTCCCCTACCGAAAAGGCATAGCGCGAACCGGCCGGAACACTGATGCTGAGCCTTGTTCAGCTGACCACGGGCCCTTGATCCCGGGGCGGATCCTGTGCGGGCAGGTTGCTTTCGAGTGCTTGCACCGCCCATTTGCCGTATTTAGTTACGCCGCGCCCCTGGTGTTCAGTCAGAATTTTATGAACTGCCGCAGCTTCGGCGTCATCTTGCACAACCACCGCGAGCACGGTCCGCCCGTTCTCCAGCTCCGCTTTGTATTGCTCCAGGTAAGGCCGGTCTTGATCGCCAAAGTCCACTCCTAAATGCGACAACTTGGCCAGCATCCCCTGGTTGCCCGCAACCGGTGCCAGGCGTGATGCATCGGCGGGACCTTCGAGGGCGCCGATTTTTTCGGGGCCAAATCCGGCGCCGTTGAGGGCGGTGGCGGCTTGTTCGGCAAAGTCAGCCCGGTCAAAGACCGCGTACACCTGATTCTCGGGGTGGCTGATCGCGCCTTCACGTTCAAAGTTCTTGGCTTGTTTCATAGAGGGAGGGGCGCCTCGGAGTGTTCGCACTCACCCGGCAGGCCGGTTGGGTCTGCGGCTGCACCGTCGGAGTTGTCCGAATTCCGGAAACCAAAATCCGTTGCCGGGCAGTCCGGCTTCGCCGTGCCTCGCGAAAATCCTGAGGTGTCGCTGATAAGGCCACCAGAAATCCAGTCTGCCCGGTAAACCGTTCTGTACCGAAACTTGTGAGTGCAAGTGTAACCAGCAGGCTGGTCAAGGGGCTGTCCCTGTAAACCAGGGATGGCTCCTTGCGCCTTGCTGGCGAGTTCCGCTGGACGTTTCGGGTTCAGCGGTTCCGGCAGACCAATTGGGCTTTCAGATCAGCGCGCATCCGGGTGAACACGTCAGACCAGCAACCCGGTTCAAGCTGCCGGTACAACCGCATGGTGGGATACCAGGGGCTGTCCATGCGGCCCCGAAACCAGCGCCAATCCGGATCGGCATGCAGGAGCGTCCACACGGGTCGGGCCAGGGCACCCGCCAAGTGAGCGACCATCGAATCCACCGTGATGACCAGGTCCAGGCCGGCCACGAGGGACGCGGTATCAAGCACGTCCATGGAGGAATCTGTCAGGTTCTCAAAGGTAAATTCCGAACCGGGGATTTGTTCCAAAGCTTCACCCCGTTGAAGGTGCCAGAACGCCACGTCCGGACCCAAGCGCAGGCCGGCGAGGCCGGCCAGGATTATCTTTCTCCTGGGATCATACTCACCACCCTGCCAGCAGAGGCCTATGTGCAACCTGCCGTCGCGCGGCACGCGTCTGCCCCTCTCCACGGCAAGGTAGGGCACCTTGGCCGGGAGGGAGGCAAGCGTTGAACGAAAGACGTATGGAAGCTCGGTGGATTCCACCTGGACCACCGAGGGGTCTAAAAGCCGGTGTTCATCCAGTTCGGTCAACCGGTCGATCCCTTCCAAGCCGGAAAACAGCCGCAGAAGCGGCTGGGATACTTCCAGCGTCAAGCAGGCACAACGCGCCCTCAACCATGGGGCATAACGGATGAAATGAAGTGCGTCGCCCAGCCCGCGCCAGCACCTCAGCCAGACATGGGCGTCATCAATCGGGCGCCCATCCCAGAGTGGGCGGAAGAAGCGGGGCAACCGGCTGAAGTCGACGCGCGCCCCGAGCAACCGATCGCTCTGTTGCCAAGCCTCCTCGAGTTCGCCGGAGACGGCATGCTGCCACCACCGAGACGACACGTCTTCCTGCAACTCACGGTAGTCCATGTTTTTTAAAATCCAGCGGGTGCAGGAGGTTGCGGGACCGGTGCGGTTGGTCGCAGGCGATATCCATTGCCTGAGGCTGGACTCAGATTATTCCCTTATCGTCTGGAAAGAACAAGGTCGCGATCTTATCGTACTTGCGTCTTCGGTCGTCCAACTCATGCGCCTTTCCATCTTTGGCCTCACCCTTTCTTCATCTTGGGGAAACGGGCACGCGACGTTGTGGCGCGGCTTGTGCCGTGGTCTGGCGGAGCGGGGACATGAGATTACTTTCTTCGAGCGCGACGTTCCTTACTACGCGGAGCACCGCGACCTTCAACATTGGGCGCACGGAAAGCTGGTGCTCTATCGAAACTGGGAAGAGGTGCGTTCGTCCGCCCAGGAATGCCTGACGTCTTCAGATGCGGTCATCGTGACCTCCTTTTGCGTGGATGCGAATGTGGCGCTCGGTCTGGCTGAACCGATCGGCCACTTGCGGAAAGTATTCTACGATATGGACACTCCGGTGAGCTTGCAAAGCATGTCGCTGGGCAAGCCGGTTCCATACCTTCCCGAGGACGGGCTAGGCCGGTATGACCTGGTTCTGAGCTTCACCGGCGGACCCGTCATCGATGCCTTGAAACAGACTCTGGGCGCAAAACGGGTTGAGGTACTTTACGGGCATGCGGACCCCGCCGTGCACCGGCCCGAAAAGGGCCGCGAAGCTTACCGGTCGAACCTTTCTTACCTCGGAACGTACGCCGCCGACCGACAACCTGCTTTGGAGCGCATGCTGGTGGAGCCTGCGGCCCAACAGCCGGAAAAAAAATTTTTGCTGGTCGGCTCGCTTTACCCTTCGAGTTTTCCCTGGCAGCCCAACCTCTATTTCATTCCGCACCTGCCCCCGGCGGAACACCCCGCGTTTTTCAGCTCGTCCGACCTTACGCTTAACGTGACCCGCGAGGCCATGGCGGCCAATGGTTACTGTCCGTCAGGGCGACTTTTCGAAGCAGCGGCTTGTGGTACCCCGGTGATTTCGGATGTATGGGAAGGGTTGGCGCAGTTTTTTGTGCCGGGGCAAGAAATCTTTCTTGCCCGGGACACCACGGATGTTCTTAGAACACTGAGCTTCCCGTCCGATGAACTTTACCAGGTCGGAAAGGCTGCCCGCACCCGTTTTCTGGAGGAACACACGTCGCAGGCACGGGCGCGCGATCTTGAACGGTTCCTCTGCGCCTGATCCATTAAGAATCACCGTTTATGTGGGGCATCATTCCAGCTGCAGGTGAGGGTCGGCGTATTCAGCCGTTGGCTTTTTCCAAAGAACTTCTTCCGGTCGGGACTACCGCTGCGTCCCGGAACACGCCGCGTGCCGTGAGCGATTTCGTCGTGGAACGGATGGCATGCGCTGGGGTTGAGACCATTTCGTTTGTGATCTCGCCTTTGAAGACCGACATCCTTCGTTACCACGGTGCCGGCCAGGGGAACGTGCGTTACGTGTACCATGTGCAGGCATTGGCAAAAGGGTTGTGCGACGCCCTTTTCTGCCCTGCCTCGCTCATCCCGGAAAGTGAAACCGTTTTGATCGGGTTACCCGACACCGTTTGGTTTCCGGTCGACGGCTACCGCCAGCTTCCTCCGGACATCCTCTCGTTCCTGCTTTTTCCGGTTAAGGCGCCCTGGAACTTTGACGTCGTGAACACGAACGGAGAAGGCGACGTCGCCAACATCCAGGTGAAGGATCCCCATGCACTCAACCCGTGGGTATGGGGGGCAATCAAAATGCCGGGACGGATTTACCATGCGTTGCACCAACTCTGGAAAAGCCGCTCTTGTCAGGACGAATTTCTTGGCACGCTGGTAAACGAGTTTCTGGTTCAAGGGGGCAAAGCCAAAGGGATTCAAGCAGGCACGCAGTACCTGGACGTCGGCACCATCGAAGGTTTTCACGAGGCTTGCCGGCTGCTTGGGGGCGCCAGCCCGCCGGGCGAACTCGCAACCTCATTGGAGCGGTCCGACGTGGCCGACAACGGTGCAGCGTACGGACTGCGGTCCTGAACTTACGGCTAGCGGTGACGCGCCCGGCCTGCTAACCGCCTTTTGCGCCTCGGCCGGCTGCCAGGTCAAGGTGTTGCTCCTGGCGGCCCATCCCGACGACGAAGTAATCGGGGCCAGCACCCGCCTCCGCGAGCTGCGGGAAAACATGTTTATCGTGTTTGCCACGGATGGCGCAGTCCGGCAAGGCCGGGAAGAAGGGTGGCGCGCGGTGGCTGCCCGACGCCACCACGAGGCAGAAACCGTAATGAAGCAGGTGGGCATCCCGGGTGGCAACGTTTTCTGGCTGGATCACGCCGACCAATCGGCCTCGGCTCAACTCCCCGCGCTGATCCGCGAACTCACGGAGCTTGTGCTTGCGGTTCAGCCTGCGGTTTTGGTGACGCACCCTTACGAGGGCGGACACCCGGACCATGATGCCTGTGCCTTTGCGGCCCAGGTCAGCATCGCCCGTCTGGGGGCGGACGGACCCGTCCGTCTCGAGATGACGTCTTACCACGACCATCAAGGTTGCTTTCGCGCCGGAGCATTTCTGCCGGCCGGGAACACCGGCCCGACAGTCTGCCTTGCCTTAACCAACGCTGAACAACTCCGTAAGCGGGAGCTGTTCGGCCGGTACGAATCGCAACGGGAGGTGCTGCAGTCCTTTCAGGTCGACCACGAGGCATTCCGCGTTGCGCCGACCTACGATTTCACCCGACCGCCCCACGCTGGCACATTGTACTATGAGCGTTTCGCGTGGGGAATGCCGAGCGGGCAGGCTTGGCGGGCCCTTGGTCGGGCCGCGCTGGATCGGGCGGACCGCAACAGCCTATGAGAGCGGGCTCGACCATTCTTAGCGTTGCTTACCCTTTCGCGCCCGTTGGACCCGATGCGGTCGGCGGCGCCGAACAAATCCTGACCCGGCTCGATCACGCTTTGACGAAGGCAGGGCATCGATCGTTCGTTCTGGGTTCAGAGCGGTCCCGGGTGCACGGCACGCTGATTGAAGTTGCACTTCCCCGCGGTCCACTGGACGACAGGGTTCGTTCCGCCCACCACGAACGGTATACGGCACATTTAAACGCAGCGGTGACGCGGCATCGGCCGGACCTGGTTCACTGCCACGGCGTCGATTTCTACGAGTACCTGCCGTCGCCGGGAGTGCCCGTCCTGGTCACGCTGCACCTCCCGTTCTCCTATTACCATACCGATCTGACTTTGATCCGGCGTTCACACACCTACTTTCACTGCGTATCGGATGCCCAGTTGGCGAGTTTTCCCGGGCTGGAAGGGATGCTGCCGCCCATCCCGAACGGCGTTCCGCTTACCGTCAAAGAACCGTGCCGTGCACGGGACAATTTTGTGTTGTGCCTGAGCCGGATCGCGCCGGAAAAGAACGTGCACGCTGCGCTGGATGCTGCCAAGCTCGCCAATGTGCCGTTGTTGTTGGGCGGAGAGGTGTACCCGTACCGGGAACACGAAACGTACTTCGAGGAGGAAGTAAAGCCGCGCCTGGACTCGCAGCGTCGGTTTTTAGGTGCCCTTGAAGAGGCGCGAAAATTCGATTTGCTTCGCCGGGCCCGGTGTTTACTGCAGCCGAGTCTGGCACCGGAAACGTCGTCCCTGGTGGCCATGGAAGCCTTGGCGAGCGGGACGCCGGTGGTGACTTATCCATCCGGTGCCTTGGCCACAATTGTGAAAGATGGATACACCGGTTTCGTGGTTCACGACGTTGGCGGCATGGCCGAAGCCATTCACCGTGCGGATCAGATTAACCCGAACGTGTGCCTGGCGGAGGCGGCTTCCCGCTTTGGCCTGGATCAGATGGTACAGCGCTACTTTTCCGCTTACGAACGGGTAATCCGACCGGCGGAGGCTGTTGGTCGCGTGCTTCCGGGGAAAAGGTGAGCGGAATGTCCGGCAATTTTCGCACCGAAGTCGTGGAGCAGATCAGCGCGTTGACTCCCGTCGTAGCACATTGGGAAAACCTCTGGGCGGCTTGCCCTTCGGCCACTCCGTTCCAGCATCCTTCGTGGATCCTGAGTTTCTACCGGGAGTTTCAGGTTCGGAACCCGAGGATTTTGCTCGCTTGGCAAGGAAGCAGTCTCGTCATGGTGGCGCCCTTTTACCTGTGGCACGGCCCAGCGGAAATCGTGCTCGCATTGGCCGGAAACGGGGTTTCAGATTACCTGGATTGCCTGGTCCGGCCGGCGGCCGAGCCCATTGCCTCCGGGGCCCTTAGTACCTTCCTCAAAAACGAGGATGCCTGGACCCGCGCCGATTTTCGAGACCTGGAACCGTCGGCGACCTGCATGCAGGCGGCGCTCGCCGGAGTCGGCGGCGATCTGACCACTGTCGAGGTAGACTGTCCACGGGCGGAGCTTCCCGAGCGGGCCGAAGACCTTCCCGCCCAGCTCCGGCCCGCCTTACGCCGCGATGTTTCGCGCGCGCCCCGCCAGCTCGCCCGACTGGGTGTGGTAACCCTTACCAAGGCCCGACCGGATGACCTCGAAGGGCATTACCTTAACTTGATCAACCTGCACACCCGACAATGGCAGGCGGATGGGCTACCCGGCATTTTCGCAGGAAAACTCGACCGCTCTTTTTTCCGCGACGCATTCACCGGCCTGGCGGCCGCCGGCCTGCTTCGTTTGTTGACGCTTTGGCTCGATGGCAGGCCGGTGGCAGCCGCAGCCGGCTTCGTGCACGGGCAACGTTATTACCATTTCATCACCGGCTATGATCCCCAGTACCGCCGGCAAAGCCTGGGCAGTTACATCATTTTCCTCGCGTGGCAGGAGGCCATTGACGCCGGCGCCCGCTTTTTCGATTTCCTCCGCGGTGGCGAAGCTTACAAGTACCGCTGGGGCGCTACTCGCCACCCGGTCTACCGCCGGATTTTGCGACCCTTGCGGGAGGACGGAAGAAGCGGAATGCCACAAGCGGAAAAATGAAACGGTGCCGCCAATGGCGGGCCCGGTAGGGCGGCGAGTCCCTTCGCCGCCGGGAGCGTGATGGGACCGCCGGCAGGATCGCCTGTCCCAGCGCGATCCCCAGTATGGCAGGGTCACTGCGTGAGCTCCCCAAGCGCCCAGCGAGCGACCGCTTCTCCGTCCGGCCCCTCCCTTGAAGCAGGGCTTCTTGGAAAGGATGTCGGACAACCTCCTTCGGAGAGCGGTTGGGCGCCGCACTTTCGCCCTTCCGTGAATGCTTCGGGGTCGGTTCTCCCCGCCGGCCGGAATGGAATGCCGGGGAAGGGCAAGCGCCCCGGTCGAGCGGGTCCGATGGGGCTTCGCCACCCCACACCCCGGCGGCGAAGGGACTCGCCGCCCTACCGGGCCTACACCCCGGCGGCGAAGGGACTCGCCGCCCTACCGGGCCCACACCCCGGCGGCGAGGGACCGCAGACCCTACCGGGCCCGCCATTGGCGGCGAAGGGACTCGCCGCCCTGCCGGGCCCACACCCGGCGGCGAGGGACCGCAGACCCTACTGGACCGGCCGTGGTCCTACGCGGCCCCATCCTTGAGGAATTTTGTGACCATGGAGAGTTCCTCCACGAGGCGGGCAAATTCGGCACCTTTCAACCGTTGATCCGGCATTCGCAAAATGGCCGATGGATGGATGGTGATAAGGTTTTGAGGGGCGTACTGACTCTCAAAAAACCGCCCCCGATGGGTCGTCAC
>DASWVC010000278.1:0-8255 GCA_036401335.1 Chthoniobacterales bacterium | reverse complement strand
TTGCCGGCGCCGGCGCCACCGCCCACATGGGCCGAGCCGCTGTTGCTCATCCCCCAGGACCAGGCGAGCACGTCGATTTCTTTGGTGTGTTTCTTATCTTTGGACTCGCCATCGACCCCGTCGATTTTGAGGAACATGTCTGCGGCCATAAACTGGTTTTCTGCTCTGCGTTAGGGTTGGCTGCGCCGGATTCGAACTGGTTTAGGTTCCATCCATCCGGCAAACCGACTGCGGCGCACCCAGGCGGCCACCGGATAGGGGGGAATGGTTGGGGGGAGGTGGTTATTTTCCACCTTTCACCGAGGGCAGCTTGGAAACCAGGCGCAAGGACACCGTGAGGCCTTCCAACTGGTAATGCGGGCGAAGGTAGAACTTTGAATTGTAGTAGCCCGGGTTGCCTTCCACTTCGGACACCTCAACGTGGGCGTCCGCAAGCGGGCGAAGCGCTTTCTGCGACTCCGAAGCCGTGCTGCCGTCAACGCAGAAATTTCTGATCCAGTCGTTAAGCCAGCGTTCCATGTCGGACCTTTCTTTGAAAGAACCGATTTTGTCCCGCACCATGCATTTCAGGTAGTGGGCGAAGCGGCAGGTGGCAAACAGGTAGGGCAGACGGGCCGACAGGTTTGCATTGGCAGTTGCGTCAGGATCGTCGTAAACGGCCGGTTTCTGCAGCGATTGTGCCCCGATGAAAACTGCATAGTCGGTGTTCTTGTAATGGGAGAGCGGCATGAAGCCATTTTTGGCCAGCTCGGCTTCCCTCCGGTCGGTGATGGCGATCTCGGTCGGGCATTTCATATCGACACCGCCGTCATCCGTTGGAAAGGTGTGCACGGGTAAACCCTCGACCATGCCCCCGCTTTCGGTGCCGCGGATCTGGGCGCACCAGCCGTAAAGTTTGAAGGCACGCGTGATGTTCGTGCCCATGGCGTAGGCCGAGTTGCCCCAGACGTACTTATTGTGGTCAGCGCCTTCCACGTCTTCCTCGAACGCAAACTCGTCCACCGGATTAATCTTGGCTCCGTACGGCATCCGGGAGAGGAACCGGGGCATCGTCAAGCCGATGTACCGGGAATCCTCGGAATCGCGCAACGACCGCCAGGCGGCGTATTCCGGCGTGAGAAAGATTTTAGTCAGGTCGCGCGGGTCGCTTAGCTCCCGCCAAGTGTCCATGTTGAGCACGGTGGGCGCAGCCGCCGAAATGAACGGGGCGTGGGCCGCCGCAGCGATTTGCGCCATGCCTGCAAGCAACTCAACATCCGGCGGGCTATGGTCGAAATAATAGTCGCCCAGGAGGCACCCGTAAGGTTGGCCGCCGGGCATCCCGTACTCATCTTCGTAAATCCGCTTAAATAGCGGGCTCTGATCCCACGCCACGCCTTTGTATTTCTTCAGGGTCCGGCGGAGGTCCGGTTTGGAGATGTTCAGCACGCGGATCTTGAGCATCTCGTCGGTTTCGGTGTTGCTTACCAAATGGTAAACCCCGCGCCAAGTGCCCTCAAGCTTTTTGAAATCCTCATGGTGAATGATGAGGTTGACCTGTTCCGTTAGCTTTCGGTCCAATTCAGCGATAAGCGATTGGATGGTGGTCAACGCGTCATCCGACGTCAGCACCGTGGAGCCGAGCGCCTGTTCTGCTAGCGTCTTAACCGCCTGCTGAACGGCCGTTTTCGCCTGTTCAGTCTTAGGCCTGAACTCCTGGTTCAGCAGCGCCTCAAGCTCCGTTGACTCCAGCGTGGCCGCCGTCGTCGCGCCGGCGTGCATGTTCAGGTTTTCTTCAGCCATGGGATAAAATTGCGGTTAGGGCTGCTCCGCTTCAACGCTGGCTGCCGGCTTCGGTGCAGACGCCAGGGCATTCAACGTCGCCGGGTCGGCCAGAAGTTTGCGCACAAGTTCTTCAGCTCCTGCTTTTCCGTCCATGTAAGTGATCAGGTTGTTCAGCTGGTTGCGGGCCGTCAGCAGCTTGTTCAAAGCTTCGACCTTGCGCGCCACCGCACCGGGTGAGAAATCGTCCAAGCTCTCGAACGTGAGGTCAACGCTGACGTTTCCTTCGCCCGTCAGCGTATTGGGAACGTTGAAAGCCACGCGCGGTTTGGCCGCTTTGAGCCGGTCGTCGAAATTATCGATATCAATTTCAAGGAACTTGCGATCCGCCACGGCAGGCAGTGCATCGGCGGGTTTACCCGAGAGATCCGCCATGACGCCCATTACAAAAGGTAGTTCAATCTTCTTTTGTGCCCCATAAAGCTCCACTTCGTATTCAATTTGCACGCGCGGGGCGCGGTTGCGGGCGATGAACTTCTGGCTGTTAGCTTTCGCCATAACGTGAGTCTAATGATTTAGCGCTGAATTGCGCTTACCCGAACGGGTAAGGGCAAACAAAGATCGGCGTCCGGTCGGCTGGCCTCAGGACCATTCAACTCCGAGAAGCCACCTGGGCACGCTTGGGTTTTCACACGAAGGTTGCAATCTTCTAAACACCGCCGGGGCACTCCCCGACCTTCAGAGTCGGAGGCCGCGGGTAGCATGCAAAAAAATCAAAACGCCCTGCAACTGTCAATGGGATTTGCATCGCAGCAACCCGGTCGATGCCCGGCAGGTGCAACCGTTAGGGGGATTTTCAGCTTCAGCCGGACGCAGCCCTCCCGGGTGCAGGCCTTCGTTACTCGGCTGGCCCGGCCGGTTCCCCGGTGATCGTGCGAATCTGGGCAATGGACTCGGGCGTGAGGTCGGCCATGATCTCCATGAAATCCATCGCGGCTAGCCGGGCCGCCCGCTTGAGCAGCAGCGGCACCGGGCTGGACGGTTCCTGCCGGGAGTAGTAGTCGCAAATCTTGTCGAGCAGACGCACGATGTCCGCGCGGGACTGGATCTCGCCGGTCGCATCAAGCGCTCCCGCGGCACCCGCTTCGGCTGAGGCCGGAGCGCGGGTTCCGGCCGTCATGCCGCCCAGGCGTTTCACGCCGTCGCCAGCCCCGGCGGCATAGGGTGAGAGGCGTTTCTGCAACAACGCCAGTTCTCCGGTGAGCGGCTCGAGGTCCGGCGCGTCTCCAGCGCCAACAACGCCGGTGAGGTAAACGTCAAGGTGCTTCGCGAGGTCCAACGCCGTCGTGGCCGCCTGAAAGGTTGCGGCCAGAAAGCCTTGGCTCGTGTCCCGGAAAGCCGCGTCGATCTGGGCCGGCGTGTGCTTTCCGCCGCCGGTTCCAGGCTGACCCGAGGCATCGGCCCCAAGGAGATCTGACCAGGTGATCCGCCCCATTTGCGCGGAGTCGGTCAACGGCACCGACCGGAGCCGTTCCAGCATCCGGTAGGGATCTCCGAAGGTTCCCACCGGCATCGCGAGGGAAGCGACGATGTTCATTCGTTGCAGCGGATCGTTGTTGTCGGCCGGATCCAGCTGGGGATGGGCCGTTGCCCAGAACGTCTCCATCAGTCCGGCGATCAAGCCGAGGCCGCGGCAGAACCCCGTCAATCCCTCGAGTTCAAGCCACGCCAGGGTCAGCAGCAAAGCAACCCGCAGGTCTTTTGAACGGGCGAACAAGTCCAAACCAGCTTTTGCCACCTGCTTCCAATTCGGCGGTTCCGCGGCCGAAAACTGGGTTTCCGGTTTGCCGCGCGCCAACGTTTCGAGTTCCTGAAGGGCTACGTCATTTGAAAGGTCCTCGCCGCACGGAGCGGTTTCAGAGATCGGGTGCAGCAATTCTTCAACGGATGGCATGGAAAGCACAAATTACCTGAGTTCAAACTAGATCTGTTTTCACTTGTCCAGACCGAAGTCAGAATCTGCGCAGGCCGGAGCGGGGTTGTACCCGGCGTTCCGGGCTGTGCTTGCCGAAAACTGCACCAACGCCAGCTGCCTGGTTATGGTGTCCCGGGATTCGCGTCGGTGAAACGCTTCAACGTTTCGGCTTCCCCAGGATCACGATTGTTCCAGAAATTTTTGTAAGTGACTTGGGAATGCGGCATGATTTTACCCCCAAAGACGTAGTCCCCGATGAGAGGGGCGTCGTTCTTGAATTGGGTGAGCGTGGTCCAGGTGATCCCGAACTGCGGGTCATCTGAAGCAAACGCGACGTGGCAAGTGCGGCAGGATTTTGCCACCACGTTGTGGTAGAGGGACGGATTTGCGTTCCAACCGGGAGGGTTCCACTGGTGATTTTGACTGGTGACCGTGGGATGGGGATCGACATAAAGCACGTTGTTGTTGCCAAGGCTAATCTCTCCGATGCCGTACCAGCCGTTAATCAGGTTCTTGATGGCCGGAGCGGAAAGGCTCGTATCCACGTTCCGACCCCTGACGATCAGGTTTTGCCGCTTAAAGGCGGTCTTTTCCGGCTCGTCGGGCACGTCCCGGTCGCCCGGGAACCTGAACGTGGCGAGGTCGAATTCACGAAAACTGGCTCCCATGTTCAGTTCACTTAAGGTGGGCTCCTGCGGGTTCTGCGGTGCGTAGGTGCCACCGTGGCAATTCAGGCAAAGTTGGGGGACAAATTTCGGACCGTGCCCATCAAGGTCGACGTTTGTTTGGATCGTGGCGTCCGCACCGTTCCCATTGCCCGCGTAAACAAAAAATTTCACGACACGGAGCCTCGGATCTTGGTTTTCGATGGGGGCCCATTCCATGCAGACGGTGGCTGCCCGGCGGGCCGGGTTCTTGGACGCCGCAGAATCGGCGTAGGCAGGATTCTGGTTGAACTCGCCTTGTACCTCCCCGTTCGCGGATTTGCTGAGATCGACAAAGTTGGTCACGTAGGCGGCGACCGTGCCATCAGGGTGTCGAAGGACGTGCATATCACGGCCCGACCCCAGATCGTTGTCGTTGAGGTACGCCGTCCGAACGTCATCCGCAGCCTTCCCGTTTGCGTCAAAGCCGTTTGTCGCCCACCACCGGCCGAGGGTGGCGCGCCGGCCCCCCGGAAACCCGTGAACGGGATCAGAAGGATCCACGGCGTCGTTGTAGGCAGTGGCCAGGGTTGCGTTCCCCGGGTCAGTGCCGTTGACCAGATTCAAGAAGGATTGGTCTGTCGGGGCAGGGTATTGGGTCACGGTCAGGCCGAGGCAGTCCTGGCGCGCCGTTCCGGTGTGAACGACGTTGTCGGGCAGCGGCGAGAGGGAAGGCATAAGGGCTTCGGCCAATGGCCTGCGGGAGGCATTCGCAAAGGTAACGTTGGGAATTGGGGTGCCGATCACCCCGGCGTTCAGCGGCCCCGGCAACTTAGCAAACACCTGTAATTTGAAATTGGTGCCGGGCAGCAGGTTGGAAATGGTGGCGCCGCGCGGACCCAAGGGGAACGCGAACGGCCGGGAAACCACCCGACCGGCGGGACTGGTCACTACAATTTGCGCATCGGCCGGAAGGATACTGTCGAAGAACGTCCCGTTGGCCATGCTGCCTGTGCTGATTCCAGGGCTTTGGTGCACATGGAGGTAATCCTTCCTCACCCCGGTGTTTTCGGGGATCGGGAGGTAGGGCTCGCCGGCATCGGCGGGGTTGGTGTCGCGTTCCAGGAGGGCCGGGCCGTCAAATTCCGGCTGCGTCATCCCGACCAGAACGCCTGCGCTTCCCGTGGCATACCCGCCGGAACCGTCGGAGACCAGCACGTAAGCCGTATAGGGACCAGGAGTGGAGGGCAGCCGCCACGTGGCCGAAGCGCCCGCGGGGCTCAGCGCGCCCATTCCTTCCTGTAACCTCCAGTTAAACCTCAAGGCGGCCTGACCGAAACTGCGCGCCTCCACCTTGAGGGTGACGGTGGCGCCCGGAGCGACGCTGCGCACCGCGATCTGGTTAACCGTGGCGGCAAGCGAGAGGATCTGGGGTGGACGTTCATTAACCGTCAGGGTTACAGGCACGGCCGGTCCACCGAAGGAGAGGGCGTCCGCCGCAACCGCTTGAGAGGACGCGGCTGCTTCAATCGTCGCGCGCACTTGCAGAAAGGCCTTCGGCAACCCGGCCATCGCAAACCCACCAAAGGCGTTCGCGTGCACCGGTTCCGCAACCAGGTTACCGTTGGAATCCTGGGCCGCTACCTGAGCATTGCACTCGACGCCGAAAAATTCCTCGTGGACCCAGGGCGCCCCTCCATCCGCACGTTTAACCTGGCCGATCAGCAAGCCGCCGCTGGTCAGCGGCTTGACCTCGACCGAACCCGGGAATTCCGTGCCGTTAGTAATCACGATGGGTTTCGCGAGCACGCCTCCCTGCCATCCCCTTTGCGCATTCCAGCGCAGTTCATAGGTCCCCGGCTCTTGCGTCGGAATCGCAAACCGGCCGAATGGGTTCGTCTTTACGGTCCGGCTTAACCTTCCGGTGACGACGTTCCGCAAGTAAACCTCGAAATCTGGCAAGTAAACCGTGCGAGCGGTTGAAGCAGAAGGCCACGCCGTCGTCGTCTGGTTTTGCACCCGGACAAAAAGGCTTCCGTGCACCCCCCCGCCGCCAGGGGTGAGCGAGGCCGGCAGGCCGGACAGTTCCTGCGCGTAGCTGACGATCAGTGCGGCACCTAGCGTGAGGGCGGAAACTAAATAGCAACGGGAAGCAAAAAGCTGATGCCGATGACAGAATCTGTTCATAGTTAAACTCCATTAAGTTTCATCTGACCTTTGAAGGCAGGCGGCAGAGCACCTGGAGGAGGAAAAGTCGTGAACACTGCCAATGTTTGTAAGGCATGGTCCGTGGTTCGTCCCTCACCCGAAAGGATTAGCCCGCCTGCGCCTCGAGACTGGCCAACCGACCCAAAGGCCGGGAACCGGGAAGGTTACGGGCTGCCCGGCCCTGCCAAAATACGCGTGCTGGGAAGCCAATCGGTAGCCCACGGCCATTTCCTCCTGTCGGCTGCGGAGTTCAGTAGCCTGGGCGGGTAACCCGTTGGTATAAGGCGAACCAGTTTCTGTTTGCTATGCTTCCAGGGAGCGCGCATCAAGGCGGGAGAAAACACCCACCAATGTTCAAATTACTTTACGGCACTTCTCGTTCGAGACTGGTGGCAGATTGGTCTCAGTCGGGGGCGACTGTCGAACCGGCAGGGAGCGCCGATGGCCGGCAACCCAGTTCGGCCTGCCTGCGCTGCAGGCTGCACCCTTTACTCCGGCCTGCGTTTACCCGTGTCACCCGACGGCTTGCTTCATTCAACTCCAGCGGCCCGGCAACTGACCCGGCTGCTGGTTCCCGTAAAGACCTTACCGTTCAATTTACCCGGTGGGCCTGTTACCTTGTTCTCGGGTGGTTGGTGAGCGGCTGCGCTGCCCTGACGGGCCCGCACGGTTTCGGGCAACGGGTTCTGTTAATCTGGAAGGTCACCCCTGCCCAAACCGAAGCTGCACAAACCCGGGTGAACCAATACTTCACGGCCGTGGCGCACCACCAGAAACCTCGGCCAAAACGGCGCTACGTCGCGGTACAGACCTTGGACCCCAACCCGAAGCAACAGCTTAAGTACCTGCAGAGCCGGGCTGCTGCACAGGCCAAAGCCGAGTCGGAGGACAAGGGGCTGGGACCCGAATGGGTGGAGCCTTCGCAATTGCATTGCGTCATGGTGTTCGACCTGGAAACCCACGAATTCGTGGGCGGTGTCTGTTACGTAGTTAGTTCCATGCCCGCCGAAGGTGAGGTTAACGTTTTCGAGACTTATGCGGCTGAATTCATTGCCTCCTCCGGGAACACCAGGCCCGGCGGCGGCGGGCCGGCTGGTGCCGCGGCCACCCCGAGTTTCCCGCTTCCGACGCCACCCGCAAAGCCCGCCCCATGAGCGGCCAGTTTACGGACGTGCGACCCTTAAACTGCCGGGTCCATTGGCGGCAGGGTAGGGTAGTGGGTGCCGTCCCGCTTCGCTCCGGGTCGGGTCAGTTTCCCAGCAAAGGGACGCATGTTCCCGGGCTTGGCACGGCGGAGCAGAATCCGCCCGCCCTTCGCGGCTCGTCCTTCCGGCGCCGTGCTGCCGGGCAGGGCGCCGGAGCCCGGGTAAGCCGGCGCCCCTGCAGTCGCCAGCGCCGGAAGGCGCAAACGCGGCGGCAACCGGAACGGGGTTTCGGCCCTTATTCTGGCGGCGGAGTTAAGCGCATCGTCAGGCTGGCATTGCCCATGCTAAAGAAGTGAGGTGCGAAACTGAACGGTCAGAAATTTTTGCTCCGTCCGATGATCGTTGGAGAGTGCCGGCCACGATCCTTCGGGGGGAGTTAACCCGATAAAAACCCAACCGGCGCACTTACTAAACGCAGAAAAATAAAATTATGGCCGTAGACATGTTCCTCAAAATCGACGG
>DASWVC010000277.1:0-2174 GCA_036401335.1 Chthoniobacterales bacterium | reverse complement strand
TGTTTCTATGGCTAACGCGCGCGGGTGCTGGCCCCGGCACCCCCTAAACAACGGAGGCCGTGCCCGCGGTGTGCCCCGATGCGGCCAACGCCAGCGAGTTTTACCCCGTTTCGCCTTTCCCGCCGACGCCGTGCCCACCCGATTCTACCTGCCCATCGTAAGCCGCCGTGAGGTGCAATAACCGGGCTAACCGGAGAAGCAAAACCCTGGCTTGGCGGCAGCAGTTTTACCCAAAATTTCGATGGCTTCACGGCGAAGGGTGAGCGCAGTTTAACAAACCCTACGCCGCCCTTATCGCCCTCAAAGCGGAAAAGGGGAGTTGCTGAGGAACCGCCTCCGACGAGCTTGCGGCAGGCTGGCCCATTCTCGGCGGTTGGCTGCGCATCCGCTGCGCCCCGTTGGGATTCGACCCCGCGCTCCGGTTTCGGCTTGCAACGCGGCAGCACACGCTGGCCCTGGCGGTGGCACCCTTTCCGCCATGGGAGCAAAAAAGGGGCTGCCCACCGTTTCCGAACCAAAGAAGCCCCGTTTTTCTTTAGAAAAGAAAAACCGATGGCGACCCACCGGCAGCGCTTGAGGCCGCGGTCACAGGGAGGCAACAGCTTAAATGGGGGGACCCGCGCTTCGCGGGGCGCAGGCCGTTTATGACGGATGCCGACCTTGACCGTCCAGGCCTCGAGCGATGCCCATCCCCTTCACGCCAACGCCGGGAAGCGCCACCGGCCACGCCGAGGGGCGGGTAATCAGGGCGAAGGGTCTCTGCTCCCAACGCACAACCCCGGCAGGGGAACGCTGGCTTGCAGCGTCCCTTTTACTCATAAATGGTTCGGTGACAAGATCCTTCAAACTTCTCACCGGTTGGCAAACACGAAGGCGAATTCGTCCTTCATGCCAACCGAAGAGGGGATCTTGCCTCTCCGGTAGTTATGCCCGATCAGGGGATATGCCGAGCGTGCTGATCGAAGTAAGGCAACGGTACACTCAAGAGCAGGAAGGCGCGATTATCGAGGGCGTGCATGCCGCCTTGCGCGAGGCTTTCAAGATCCCTCCCGGCGACCGGAACGTTCGTTTGATCGTGCATGAGCCGCATCGTTTTGCCTGTCCCCCAGCACGCGAGAAACCCGAAGCCTACACGCACATCAGCATCGACGCGTTTGCAGGCCGATCCCTTGAGGCCAAGCGGTGCTTCTACCGTACCCTCGTCAAGAACCTCGAACCGCTTGGCATTCCGAACGATCACGTCAAGGTTGTGCTCCGAGAGATCCCCAAAGAAAACTGGGGTATCCGCGGCGGCCAAGCGGGCTGCGACGTTGAGCTCGGGTTTGAAATCAACGTGTAACCCCCCAAACCTAATTTTGAGACTTGCGAAAACCCTCAGCAACGCGATCCATCGGTCGGCACGGGGAGCTCGCCATCGTTGCGCGGTGACGATTGGCGGTTGTGAAAACGAAAAGCCTGATCAGAAACGTGGCCTGCGTAGAAAGGCTTGCAACTCCTTGGGTGCGTGGCCATAACGGCCGGCAGCCATGACCAAAATCGAACTGCAAGCGGCCCTCGCCGAAGCCACCCACACCGACAAGAAAACGGTCGGAGCGTTGCTTACGGCGTTAGGGCAGATCGCTTACAAAACGGTCAAGAAGGAAGGCGAGTGTGCCCTGCCGGGTTTTGGCAAGCTGGTCAAACAGAAACGCGCCGCCCGCACCGGCTTCAATCCGCGCACGCGCCAGAAGGTGAAGGTGGCGGCCAAGACGGTCATCCGGTTTCGCGTCGCCAAGGACGCGATCCTGGGGGCAAAAGCGCCACCGGATGCCGGGCCGCAGAAGGGGAAGCCGAGTCCGCCGCCAGTCGCCCGGACGCAGGGGAAAGCAGGTCCGCCGTCCGCATCCACCCAGGCAGAGGCTTCGACCGCCCGCACGCCGGCACAATCGGCGAGCCGGGATCAAGCCCGGCCTGGATTTCGCCCTGGAAGCCGGTTTGGAACACGGCGGCTACGTCCCGAAAGGACGCCAGGCCGAGGACGGGTGCTTATGACTCGTACCGCAGCGTGGGCCTTGAACGCTGAGGGTAACCTACGGGCGGGCCTGACGGAAGTGCCGGCAGCTGGTTGTCGGTACGGGTACCGAAGCCTTGTCGATCATGGACGAAGCCGATCGCCGAGAAATCGAATGGGTCAT